>DAHWEX010000558.1 GCA_027326205.1 Actinomycetota bacterium | reverse complement strand
GGCAGTTCCGGCACGTGCAGGAGCGGCGCCAGGTCGAGGAAGGACGCCTTCGGATTCCCGGCCGCGGCGACCGGCACGAGCAGGTCGGCCTGGCCGATCGCCTCCGCCAGGGTGCGGAAGCCGAGCTTGGCCAGGTACTCGCGAACCTCGCCGGCCACGAACTCGAAGAAATTGACCACGAACTCGGGCCGCCCGGCGAACCTGCTCCGCAGCTCGGGGTTCTGGGTGGCGACGCCGACGGGACACGTGTCCAGGTGACAGACCCGCATCATGACGCAGCCGGAGACCACCAGCGGCGCGGACGCGAAGCCGAACTCCTCCGCGCCGAGCAGCGCGGCGATGACCACGTCCCGGCCGGTCTTGAGCTGGCCGTCGACCTGGACGACGATCCGGTCGCGCAGCCGGTTGCGCAGCAGCGTCTGCTGGGTCTCGGCGAGGCCGAGCTCCCACGGCGCGCCCGCGTGCTTGAGCGAGGTGAGCGGCGCGGCACCGGTGCCGCCGTCGTGCCCGGAGATCAGCACGACGTCCGCGTGCGCCTTGGAGACGCCCGCGGCGACCGTGCCGACGCCGACCTCGGCGACCAGCTTCACGTGCACCCGGGCGGCCGGGTTGGCGTTCTTCAGGTCGTGGATGAGCTGCGCCAGGTCCTCGATCGAGTAGATGTCGTGGTGCGGGGGCGGTGAGATCAGGCCGACGCCGGGCGTGGAGTACCGGGTCCTGGCGATCCACGGGTACACCTTGTGCCCGGGTAGCTGGCCGCCCTCGCCCGGCTTCGCGCCCTGGGCCATCTTGATCTGCAGGTCGTCGGCGTTGACCAGGTACTCGCTCGTCACGCCGAACCGGCCGGAGGCCACCTGCTTGACGGCCGAGCGGCGCAGGTCGCCGTTGGGGTCGGGGGTGAACCGGCCGGGGTCCTCGCCGCCTTCGCCGGTGTTGGACCGCCCGCCGAGGCGGTTCATCGCGATCGCGAGGGTCTCGTGCGCCTCGGCGGAGATCGACCCGTAGGACATCGCCCCGGTGGCGAACCTGGTCACGATCGAGCTGACCGGCTCGACGTCGTCGACCGGGATCTTCGCCGGCCCGCCGGGCTCGTCGATGCCCTTGACGCGGAGCAGGCCGCGCAGCGTCTTGAGCTGCGCCGACTGGTCGTCGACGAGGGCGGTGTACTCCTTGAAGACCTCGTACCGGCGGGCGCGCGTCGCGTGCTGCAGCTTGAAGACCGTCTCGGGGTTGAACAGGTGCGGCTCGCCGTCGCGCCGCCACTGGTACTCCCCGCCGGTCTCCAGGCGGCGGTGGCTGAGGCCGGCCTCGCCCTGGCCCGTGACCCCGGCTAGCGCGGTGCCGGCCCGGCGGGCGGCCTCCTCGGCGAGCACGTCGAAGCCGGCGCCGGACAGGCGCGAGGCGGTCCCGGCGAAGCACGTGCCGATCACCTCGTCGCCCAGCCCGATCGCCTCGAAGATCTGCGCGCCCCGGTAGGAGGCGACGGTGGAGACCCCCATCTTCGACATGACCTTGAGCAGGCCCTTGCCGAGGGCCTTGATCAGGTTCCGCTCGGCCTTGTCCGGCATGACCGGCGCCCCGGCGGCGCCGCCGAGTTCGCCGGAGGCCGCGAGCTCGCGGACGGTCTCGATCGCGAGGTAGGGGCAGACGGCGGCGGCGCCGTAGCCGACGAGCAGCGCGATGTGGTGGGTCTCGCGGGCGTCGCCCGACTCGACGATGAGCCCCACCTTGGTGCGGGTCTTCTCGGCGATCAGGTGGTGGTGCACCGCCCCGGTGAGCACCAGCGACGGGATGGGAATCAACTTATCGTGCCCGGTGCCGCGTACGTGGTCAGTGGCGACCGGGCCCGATCCTCTATCTGACAAGACGATCAGCCTGGCACCGTTTTCGATCGCCGTGCTCACCTCGGCGCAGATCTCGGCGAGGCGGCCGCGCAGCGCGGCGCCGCCGCCGGCCGGGTCGAACCGGCCGTCGACGACGTGGGTGGCGAAGCCGGGCATGTTGCCGTCGTCGTTGATGTGCACCAGCCGGGCCAGGTCCTGCTCGCCCATCACCGGGAACGGCAGGATGATCTGGCGGCAGGAGGCCGGGGCCGGGTCGAGCAGGTTCTGCTCGGGGCCGACGCCGGTGCGCAGGGAGGTGACCAGTTCCTCGCGGATCGCGTCCAGCGGCGGGTTGGTGACCTGGGCGAAAAGCTGGGTGAAGTAGTCGTAGACCAGCCGGGGCCGGTCGGACAGGGCCGCCAGCGGCGTGTCGGTGCCCATCGAGCCGATCGGCTCCGCGCCCGAGCGGGCCATGGGAGCGAGGATGAGGCGCAGTTCCTCTTCGGTGTAGCCGAAGGTGCGCTGCCTGGTCAGCAGGTCCGCCGCCGTCGGGACGACCCGCTCGCGGTCCGGCAGGTCGTCCAGGTGAACCAGCCCCGCGTGCAGCCAGTCCTGGTAGGGGTGCTCGGCGGCGAGGGCCGACTTGACCTCTTCGTCTTCGACGATCCGGCCGGCCGCGGTGTCCGCGAGGAAGATGCGGCCCGGCTGCAGGCGGCCGCGGCGCACGACGCGGGCGGGCTCGATGTCGAGCACGCCGACCTCGGAGGCGAGGACGACGAGGCCGTCGGCGGTCACCCAGTACCGGCCCGGGCGCAGGCCGTTGCGGTCGAGGACCGCGCCGACCACGGTGCCGTCGGTGAACGCGATCAGCGCGGGGCCGTCCCACGGTTCCATCACCGCCGAGTGGAACTGGTAGAAGGCGCGGCGCCGCTCGTCCATCTCCTCGTGGTTCTCCCACGGCTCGGGGATCATCATGAGCAGCGCGTGCGGCAGCGACCGGCCGCCGAGGTGGAGCAGTTCGAGGCACTCGTCGAACGAGCCGGAGTCCGAGCCGTCCGGGTCGATGACGGGGAAGAGCCGCTCGATGCCCTTGCCCGACTTCGACGCCGGGATCAGCGGGGAGGCGAGCATCGCCTCCCGGGCGCGCATCCAGTTCCTGTTGCCCATCACCGTGTTGATCTCGCCGTTGTGCGCGACGTAGCGGTACGGGTGCGACCGGGGCCAGGAGGGGAAGGTGTTCGTGGAGAACCGGCTGTGGACGAGCGCGATGTTGGAGGAGTAGCGCTCGTCGGACAGGTCGGGGAAGAACGGCTCGACCTGGGGCGCGGAGAGCATGCCCTTGTAGACGATCGTCCGGGTGGACAGCGAGGCGAAGTAGACGCCGGCCTCATGCTCGATCCGCTTGCGCAGGCAGAAGGCCATCCGGTCCAGGACCAGCCCTTCTTCGCCCGCGCCTGCGGCGACGAACAGCTGCGCGAGGTGCGGCAGGGCCTCGCGGGCGCCCGCGCCGCAGGCCGCCTCGTTGACCGGGACGTCGCGCCAGCCGAGGACGGTCAGCCCCTCGTCGGCGGCGAGGCCGGCGATGAGGGCGAAGGCACGCTCCCGTTCGGCATGGTCGGTGGAGAGGAACGCGATGCCGGCGGCGTAGCGGCCGGCCGCGGGAAGGGCGAACCCCGTGACCGCGCGGAAGAACGCGTCGGGAACCTGGGTGAGGATGCCGGCGCCGTCGCCGGTGTCCGGGTCGGCGCCGGCGGCGCCGCGGTGCTCGAGGTTGCAAAGAACGCGAAGGGCATTCGCCACGACCTCGTGGCCGCCGGCGGCCCGCAGGTCCGCGACGAAACCCACGCCGCACGCGTCGTGTTCGAACCGGCTGTCGTAAAGCCCCTGATTTGCGGCAGGCACCATTAAAACTCCTGTCGTCATTGCTCCGCTGTACTGCGCTTGCTGCGGTGGGGACGACGCTGGCCCTGCTGCTACACGTAAGTTACATAGAGATTACATGACTGCGAAAATTCTTACTAGAGCCGGCTTGTGGGTTACCGGTAAGGATCTGGTGCACGTGCGCCGGGTGTGCCTAGGGTGCTGGCCAGGTGAACGTGCACCGACGCGTCGCCAAGCGCCCCCGCCCGGCGCCTCCGGCATGATCGGTAGGGTGCGTGATACCCAGCCAAAACACGCCGAAACCGGCGATTTCGCCGGCAGCGGACCGCGGGCAGGCACTCGGCCTTGAGTAGCGTCCAGGTTACCCGCGCGCAGCGTGACGCGGACCCGCGCCGTCCCGGCCTTATCACCCCGGCAATGACCCGCACCGTTCGGATGTGGAGATTCTCATACCGCGCCGCGGGCCGCACGCTGCTTTTGCTGCTGTTATCAGGCCTGACGCTGGTGGCGGACGGCTGCGCGCCGTCCGGGACGCGCGACCGCCCGGAGTCCGGTGATTAGCCGCGGCGGACGCCGGCGGCCAGGTCGGCGGTAAGGTCGCGGACGCCCGCGACGGCCTCGTCCGCGGTCGCGGCCTCGGCGATGCGGCGGACGTAGGCCGAGCCGACGATCACGCCGTCGGCGAAGCCCGCGACCTGCCTGGCCTGGGCGCCGTTCGAGACGCCGAGGCCCACGGCGGCCGGCAGGGCGGTGCAGGCGCGGATGCGCTCCACCACGTCCTGGGCGCTGCCGCTTACCGCGGCCCGGGCGCCGGTGATCCCCATCAGGCTGACCGCGTAGACGAAGCCACGGCAGAGCCCGGTGATCGCCTCGACGCGGGCGCGCGGCGAGGACGGGGCCACCAGGAAGACGCGGTCGAGGCTATGGGCGTCCGAGGCCTCTAGCCAGGGGCCCGCCTCTTCCGGGGTCAGGTCCGGGGTGATGAGGCCCGCGCCCCCGGCGTTGCGCAGGTCGCGGGAGAACGCGTCCACCCCGTACCTGTCGACCGGGTTCCAGTAGGTCATGATCACGGCGGCGGCGCCGGCGTCGGCCACGGCCGCGACGGTGTCGAAGACGTCCTTGATCCGCACCCCGGCCGCCAGGGCCCGGTGGACGGCGCCGGCGATGACCGGGCCGTCCATCAGCGGATCGGAGTAGGGCAGGCCGACCTCGATGACGTCCGCGCCCGCCTCGGCCATGGCGACGGCCGCCTTGATCGCGGTCTGCTTGTCGGGGAAGCCGGCCGGGAGGTAGCCGACGAGCGCGGCGCGGTCTTCGGCTTTCGCCTTCTCGAAGGCGGTGGAGACGGTGCTCATGTGATGCTGTTATCCCTAACGCTTACACGCCGAAGTAGGCGGACGCGGTGGCCACGTCCTTGTCGCCGCGGCCGGAGAGGTTGACGAGGATCAGGGCGTCCGGGCCGAGTTCGCGGCCGAGTCGCATCGCGCCCGCGAGCGCGTGGCTCGACTCCAGGGCGGGGATGATGCCCTCGGTCTTGCACAGGGCGGCGAAGCCCGCCATGGCCTCGTCGTCGCTCACGCTGCGGTACTCGGCGCGGCCGGTGTCCTTGAGCCAGGAGTGCTCGGGGCCGACGCCCGGGTAGTCGAGGCCGGCCGAGATCGAGTGCGTGTCGAGGGTCTGGCCCTCGTCGTCTTGCAGCACGTAGGTGCGCATGCCGTGCAGCACCCCGGGGGTGCCCAGGGTGAGCGTCGCGGCGGTCCGCTCCGGGCGGCCGTCGCCGTCGCCGCCGGCCTCGCAGCCGATCAGGCGCACGGAGGCGTCGGGGATGAACGCGTGGAAGACGCCGATCGCGTTGCTCCCGCCGCCGACGCAGGCGACCACGGCGTCGGGCAGACGGCCGGCCTGGTCGAGGACCTGCTGCCTCGCCTCAACGCCGATGACCCGCTGGAAGTCGCGGACCATCATCGGGAACGGGTGCGGGCCGCCGACCGAGCCGATGCAGTAATGGGTGTCGTCCACGGTGGCGACCCAGTCGCGGAACGCCTCGTTCATCGCGTCCTTCAGGGTCCTGGTGCCCGCGGTGACGGGGACGACGGTCGCCCCGAGCATCCGCATCCGCGAGACGTTGAGCGCCTGGCGCCGGGTGTCTTCCTCGCCCATGTACACGACGCACTCAAGGCCGAGCAGGGCGCACGCGGTCGCGGTCGCCACGCCGTGCTGGCCGGCGCCGGTCTCGGCGATCACCCGCGTCTTGCCCATCCGCTTGGTGAGGAGCACCTGGCCGAGCACGTTGTTTATCTTGTGCGAGCCGGTGTGGGCGAGGTCCTCGCGCTTGAGCAGCACGCGCGCGCCGCCCGCGAACTGCGCCCCGAACCGCTTCGCCTCGGTGACCAGGGTGGGGCGGGCGGCGTAGTTCTTCAGCAGGCCGGCCAGTTCCGCGGTGAACTCCGGGTCCGTGCGGGCCGCCTGGTACTCCTTGGCGAGCTGCTCGATGGCGGCCATCAGCGACTCGGGGGCGAACAGGCCGCCGTAGTCGCCGAAGTGCCCGGCGGCATCCGGAACTGGGGAAATGTCAGGTTCTGCTGCTGGCACGGTGCTACTCACCAGCAAACAGTATCCCCCTGGGGGGAATGATCCCCCCAGCGGCCCCCGGGGAACCGGGGGAGTGCCTCCCCCGGCGCCGGGCTACCCGCCGGCCGGGGTTACCGGCCCGCTGCCGCGGCG
This sequence comes from Actinomycetota bacterium, assembly GCA_027326205.1. Classification (GTDB taxonomy): domain Bacteria; phylum Actinomycetota; class Actinomycetes; order Streptosporangiales; family Streptosporangiaceae; genus Trebonia. The sequence goes on along the minus strand of DAHWEX010000558.1, from coordinate 7,276 downwards.
GGGAGGCTGGCCGGGGCTAGCCGCGCTCGCCGCGCAGGGCCGGGTGGGAGCCCGCGGTCACCAGGTCGGCGACGGCGGCGCGCGGGTCCTTCTCCGTGACCAGGGACTCGCCGACCAGGACCGCGTCGGCTCCGCTGGCCGCGTAGGCCAGCAGGTCGTGCGGGCCGCGGACGCCGGACTCGGCGATCTTCACCACCCCGTCGGGGATGCGCGGGGCGAGCCGGGAGAAGATGCTCCGGTCGACCTCGAGGGTGGCCAGGCTCCGGGCGTTCACGCCGATGACCGTGGCCCCGGCGTCGACGGCCCGGTCGAGCTCGGAGTCGGCGTGCACCTCGACGAGCGGCGTCAGGCCGATGGACAGGGCCCGCTCCACCAGCGAGACGAGCGCGGCCTGCTCGAGCGCCGCGACGATCAGCAGCACCAGGTCCGCGCCGTAGGCGCGGGCCTCCCACAGCTGGTAGGAGCTGACCACGAAGTCCTTGCGGAGCACCGGGATCTGCACGGCGCGCCGCACCGACGCGAGGTCCTCCAGGGACCCGCCGAACCGGCGCTGCTCGGTCAGCACGCTGATCACCCGCGCGCCGCCCGCCTCGTAGTCGCCGGCGAGGGCGGCCGGGTCGTCGATCGCGGCCATCGCGCCACGGGACGGGCTGGCCCGCTTGACCTCGGCGATGACGCTGACGCCGTCGGCCTTGAGCGCGGCCATGGCGTCGAGCGGCGACGGCGCCTTTCTCGCCTGGTCCTTCAGCTGCTCAAGCGAGACGCGTGACTGACGCTCCGCCAAGTCGGCGCGTACCCCTTCGAGGATCTCGTCGAGCACACTCACCGCGGTTCCGCCGTCTCCTCAATCGGAAATGTTGCTTCAGCAGATGCTAGCCGCCGCGATACCGCGCTCCGGGCGGCCCCCCGGAAGTTTGCCTCCGCTATGCACTGGGCTTACGTCCAGCTTGCCGTGCGCCGCCGCCCGCCCGCTGGCGCAGGCGCCGTCACATCGCGCGCACCGCGGGCGCCGGTCCCCCCGCGGAGACGGCGAATCCCGGTTGCTCCGGCGGGTGCCCGGGACGGGTCGCTGTCAGGGGCGCGGCGAATCGGCAACAGGTTCGCCGGCCCGGTCGTCCGCCGGGTCGCCGGCCGGCGACCCGGCCGGGTCGTCCGTGGGGTCCGCGCCGCCGTTCAGCGACTCCCACATCGTGGCGGAGTCCAGGGCGGGCGCCCGCTCGCGGGTATCCGGCCCGCCGGGGGCGTCGTACCTGGCCGACATCGCCGGCCAGTGCGGGCCGCGCAGCGCCGTGGCGAGGCCCGCGGCGAAGACCAGCAGCGCCCCGAGGAGGACCGCGACGTGCCAGGGCGTGCCCGTCATGACCGCGTGGGCGGCCGACCCGGAGACGACGAACCCGCCGGTGCTCGCCGTGCCACTGGTCGTCGACCCGGCCGAGGAGCCGGAGAGGGCCGCGGACTCGGGCGAGGCGACCTTGGACGCGGCCACCGAGATCACGGTCGCGGCCGTGACGGAGGTCATGACGGCGGCGCCCGCGCCCGCGCCGAACAGGGCGAGCAGGACGCCCGCGACCCGGCGGAGCGCGCCCCGGGTGGCGATCACGGCGGCCAGGCCCGCCAGCGCGGCGAGGGCGAGCGCGCCGGCCAGCGGCACCAGGTCGTTGCCGGACACGTCGACGACCTGGGCGGGCAGCGGCTTCGGCTGGACGAAGACCGCCTGCGCCCACTGCTCCCTGGCCGCCAAGATGATCACCACAGCGCCGACGGCGCCCGCTAGCAGGGCGAAGCCGTACTCGCGCTTGACGGTCATGAGGTCACGGCGGCGGTGTGCTCGGAGTCCGGGCGCTCGCCGGCCGCGGCGTCGAGGACGTCCGCGTCGAAGCACGTGCGGTCCCCGGTGTGGCAGGCGGCGCCGACCTGGTCGACCTTGACAAGGACCGTGTCGCCGTCGCAGTCCAGCGCCACCGACTTGACCCACTGCTGGTGCCCGGACGTCTCGCCCTTGACCCAGTACTCCTGGCGGCTGCGCGACCAGTAGGTGCACCGGCCCGTGGTCAGGGTGAGGTGCAGCGCCTCGTCGTCCATCCAGCCGAGCATCAGGACCTCGCCCGTGTCGTACTGCTGGGCGACGGCGGGGACCAGGCCTTCGGCATTGCGCTTGAGCCGGGACGCGATCTTCGGGTCGAGGCTGGACGGGCGCACTTGCTTCGACGGCGGCACCGGGTCTGTCATCGTGAGGCTCCTCGCTGGGGCGTGGCTCCCGGCTGCGGGAGACGGCTACCAGCCTACGAGGTCACCACGCCGTCACGGCAAGCGGTTATCCGTCCGCCCGCGCCGGGAAACGAGGCGGCGGCGCGCGGCGGGGAGCCCGCCCCGGCGCTGAACGCCCCCGCGAAAGCCCTTTCTGATTTCTTGGCGCTTGCCCGGGTTGCGCTAGGATGCCGACGAATCGTCAGGCCCGGGCACGCTGCCGGCTGAGCACGCTGCCGGCTGAGCACGGGCCTGAGAGAGGCGGCAACGGTGGGGATCGCGCTGCCTGCCGCGCAAGCGGGCACGGCCGCGCGCGGGCGGGCCGCCGGGCGGTGGATCGGGGGCCATCCCGGCCTGTTCGTCCTGTGCGGCTACCTCGCCGCCGCGGTCGCGCTGGACTGGCGGCTGTGGGCCCAGTTCGGCACGGCGACCCCGGTCGGCGACCCCGGCCCGGCCGACTACGACCTGATGGCCTGGTTCGTGCGGTACGCGGCCGGCGCCGTCGCCCACGGGCACCTGCCCGCGCTGGTCACCCCGGCGCTCAACGCGCCGCGCGGCATCAACCTGATGTGGAACAACACGGTGCTGTTCCCCGGGGTGGCGCTCACGCCGGTCACCTTGCTGGCCGGCCCCAACGCCAGCCTCACGGTCTTGACGACGCTCGGCTACGCCGGCTCGGCCGCGGCCATGTACTGGCTGCTGCGGCGGTACGCGGCCGGCCCGGCCGCGGCCGCGCTCGGCGGCCTGGTGTTCGGCTTCTCCCCCGGCATGGTGGACGCCGCCGATTCCCACTACGGCATGCAGTTCGCGGTGCTCGCGCCGCTGATGGTGGAGGCGGTGGCGTCGATCGCGACCGGGCGCGGGCGCGCGCTCACGGCGGGGATCCGGCTGGGGCTGCTCGCCACCGCGCAGCTGTTCACCGGGGAGGAACTGCTCTCCGATACCGCGATCGTGTGCCTGCTGCTCGTGGTGGTGCTGGCCGTGAGCCGCCCGTCCGCCGCGCTCGCCCGGCTGGGCCGGACGGCCCTGGGCCTGGGCGCCGCCGTCGCGGTCGCGGTGCCGCTGTCCGGCTACGCGCTGTGGGTGCAGTTCCGCGGCCCGCTCACCGAGCACGGCGATCCCTGGAACATCGCCAGCGACGGCAACGGCTTCGGCGCGTTCGTGAACCCGCAGGCCGGGCTGCTGTTCCATACCGCGTCCAGCGCCGCCTACGCCGCCTACCGGGCCGACTCGGCCGAGTACGCGGCCTACCTCGGGCCGCCGCTGCTCGTCCTCGTCGCCGGGCTCACCCTCTGGTACTGGCGCGACCCGCAGGTGCGCGCCGCCGGGCTCGTCTGGCTGGTGATGGAGGCGCTGTCCGTCGGCGTCAACTCCTGGTGGCTGCCGTTCCACTGGCTGCAGGGCCTGCCGCTGCTGCGCGACATGCTCCCGATGCGGATGTCCCTGCTCGCGGACGGCGGCGCCGCGGCGGTGCTGGCGTTCGGGCTCGACCTGGCGGCCACGGGGCGCCTCGCCACGGGGGACCCGGCCACGAGATCCCGGAGGGCCGGCTGGTGGCGCCGGGCGGCGGTCGCGGTCGTCGCGCTGCTCGCGGTGCTGCCGCTGCTGCCGCGCCCGGTGCCGACGATCACCGGCGCGCCGGTCCCGGCCGGCTGGAACGCCGTGTTCGCCCGGCTGCGCCTGCCGCCGGACGCCAGCGTGCTCGTCGTGCCGCTGCCCAACTCGGAGCAGGGCGAGGCGATGCTCTGGCAGGCCGACACCGGCCAGCCGGCCGAGCTTGACGCGGGCTGGTTCCTCGGTCCCAACGCGTCCGGCCAGGCCGCCCCCGAGTACTGGGGGCCGTTCGCCACCGTCCGGACGATGGAGTGCCTGAACGGGCTCTGGCAGGGCACCGCCACCCTCAGCGGCGTCGACCACGGCACCTGCGCCACCTACCTGTGGTCCGCGCTCGCCTACTGGAACACGACCGCCGTCGTGGCGGACACCGTGCCGGGAACGCCGCTCGCGCAGTTCCTGACCGCGCAACTCGGCCCGCCCGCCGCCGGGGCCGGGCACCTGCTGGCCTGGCGCGCCAGGTTACCGGTCCCCGCTCACGGGAACCAGCGAACCGTTCGGGATGATCTTCTTGTCTCTTCCGAACGGGCCGTTGTTTCACGAGCCCGGCGAGCGAGGCCGGGGTTCCGGCGGCCGGCCGGCGCCCGGACCGGGCACGGCCCGGCGGCGCCCGCGGGCCGGTGGAGCGGCTGTCCGCGGCGCCCTGGCCGGAGCGGGCACCGTCAGCGGGGACCGGACGGGGAACGGCCGCGCCGCGGCCGGCTGGTCCGCTTCCCGGTGAGCGCCGAGCCGGGCCGCCCTAGTTCTCGACCGTGACGGTCGGTGCGTGCAGGTACCAGCTCGCTATCAGGGACGAGACCCGCGGTCCCGAGCTGAAGTCGACGCGCAGCCAGCCGGTGCCCGACCACGTCTGCACGGAGTAGCCGTTGTCCGGCACGGCCGTCACGAGCTGCGCCGTGCCGCCCGCCAGGTTCAGCGTCACGGTCCCGCCCGTCAGCGCGTAGGCGTGCACGTCGCCCGCGGACGCGGCGGCCGACGCGGCGGCCGACGGCGGCAAGCCCTGGCGGGCCGGGGGCGCGCCTGTCCCGCTGGGCGGCGTCCGCGCGGCCGCCGGGCTCCGGGTCGGCCGGGCGCCGCCGGACGGCGACATCCCGGCGGGCGGCGTGAACCCGCCGGGCACGGGCGCGGCGGACGGCGGAAGCACCGACGCGTTGATCACCGGCATGCCCGCCCCCACCCCGGCGTTCCTGACCACGACGTTCGCGCCGAGCCAGGCGATGCCAAGCGCCACGGCGGTTCCGGTCGCCCAGGCCAGGAAACCGACCATGATCCGCATCATGTCGGCAATAATGCCGCAGGCGACCTGTCCGATACGTACGGTTCGTGTTATGGCCCGTGTGCTTATCGTCGAGGATGACCCGCATGTCCGCTCGGCGATGGTCGCAGAACTCACCCGGTGGTCGCACGCCGTGCGCACGGCGGGCACCGCGCTCGACGGCATCCGGGAGGTCAGCCATCACCCGCCCGAGGTGATCGTGCTCGACCTCGGCCTGCCCGACCTCGACGGCGGCCAGGCCCTGCAGATGATCCGCGCGGTGAGCGCGACGCCCGTCCTGGTGGCCACGGCCCGCGACGAGGAGGCGGAGATCATCCGGCTGCTCAACGCCGGGGCCGACGACTACGTGGTCAAGCCCTTCTCCGGGGAACTGCTCGCGGCCCGGATCGCCGCGCTGCTGCGCCGGGCCGGGCAGGGCAGCGCCCAGGCGTCCGTCATCGCCGTGGGCGGGCTGGTCATCGACCTCGCGCGGCGGGAGGCGCTGCTCGACGGCCAGCGCCTCGAGCTGTCCCGGCGTGAGTTCGACCTGCTCGCCTACCTGGCCGCGCGGCCGGGCGCGGTGGTGTCGCGCCGGGAACTGCTGACCGAGGTGTGGCACCAGGCCTACGTCGACGACCAGACGATCGACGTGCACGTCTCGTGGCTGCGCCGCAAGCTCGGTGAGACGGCCGCGCGGCCCCGCTACCTGCACACCGTGCGGGGCGTCGGCGTGCTGCTCGACGCCCCCCGGTGAGCGGCCCCCGGTGAGCGGCGCGGGGCACCCGGTGGCGCGGGTGCGGCGGACGTCGGTCCGGACGGCGCTTGCGCTCGTGTCGGCCGCGGTCACCTCGATGGTGGCGGTCGCGTTCCTCGTGCCGCTCGCGGTCATCGTCCGTGACGTGGCGCGGGACCAGGCCTTCACCGCCGCCCAGCTGGCCGGGTCGGCCATCGAGCCGGTGCTCGCGGTCACCACGGACCGGGCGACCCTGGAGCGCGCCATCGTCAGCACCGAGGCGGGCGCGGCCGGCCAGCTCGCCGTCTACCTCACCGCGGCGCCGTCCGGCGGCGGCGGCACGCTGACCGGCGGTCCCGGGCACGCGAGCGCCGCGGACCTGCGCGCGGCCGCGACGGCGGCCCGGTCCTTCATCACCCCGGTTCCCGGCGGCTATGCCGTCCTCCAGCCGGTCGCGCTGGCCGGCGGCAAGCTCGCCGTGATCGAGGTCTACGTGCCCGCCGCCGCGGTGACCCGGGGCGTGACCGCGTCCTGGGCGGTGATGACCGCGATCGCGCTGGTGCTGATCGGGGTCTCGGTCGTCGTGGCCGACCGCCTGGCGACGCGGGTCACCCGGCCGGTCCGGGAACTGGCCTCCGCCGCCGCCACGCTCGGCGACGGCGACCTGAGCGCGCGGAGCGCGGCCGACGGCCCGACCGAACTGGCCGCCGCGGGCCACGCGTTCAACGTGATGGCCGAACGCCTGAGCAGGCTGATCGCGATGGAGCGGGTGATGGCCGCCGACCTGCCGCACCGGCTGCGCACGCCGCTGACCGCGCTGCGGATGAACGCCGCCGCGCTCGGGCCGGGGCAGGCCGCCGACGACATCCGGCTCGCGATCGACCGGCTCGAGCAGGAGATCGACCTGATCATCCGGGCCGCACGGCGGCCCGCACCGGACGAGCCGCCCAGCTGCGACGCCGCCGAGGTGCTGAACGACCGTTTCGGCTTCTGGCTCGCGCTCGCCGAGGACCAGGGCCGCCCGTGCCGGCTCACCGGCGCGGACCAGCCCGCCCCCGTCCCCGTCCCGCGCTCCGACCTGGCGGCCGCCGCGGACTCGCTGCTCGGCAACATCTTCAAGCACACCGCCGAGGGCACCGGGTTCGCGGTCACGCTGCACCAGGGCGAAGGCGTGGTCCTCGTCCTGGTGGCGGACGCTGGACCGGGGATCGGGGACCCCGAGGCCGCGCTGCGGCGCGGCAGCAGCGGCGCGGGCTCCACCGGGCTCGGGCTGGACATCGCCCGGCGCGTCGCCGAGTCCACCGGCGGCGGGCTGAAGATCGACCGCTCCTCGCTGGGCGGCGCGCAGGTAGTGCTGCGGCTGCGGACCGGGCCGCCGCCGCAGGGCAGGCGCGGGTCCCGGCGCCCGCGGCCGGGCGGCCGGGCCC
>DAHWEX010000554.1 GCA_027326205.1 Actinomycetota bacterium | reverse complement strand
CCGTGAATAACCCTCCCGGTATCCCCGGGACGGATGGAAAATTGAAGTCCTCGGGCCTACAGGGACTGAAGCGCCAAGGTAAGCCGGCGCGGCCAAAGGGAAGCAGGCGGCCACGCGCCGCGTCCCCGTTACGGTGGATCGTTGCGCGCGCCGGAGCACTCCCACTGATCCGCCGTCTTGCCCAAGGGAGCGCCCGGACCCTGGCCATTCAAACTCTGTAGCCGCGCGGACCCGCGCCGGGCCCTGCGGCCCGGCGCCATCAAGGACCCCGGCGATTCAGACTCTGTGAGTTCAGTGCCCGGCCGCCGCGAACTGCGGGCCGGGCTGTCTCAATTCGCGGGTACCGGCGGCGGTCATTTCAGGGTGCCGTGGCCGACGGCGCCGCCGGGCTGGCGCCGGCACCCACGGTATGCACCACGCTGGTCGGGGCGGCGGGGACGTTCGGAGCGCGGGAGCACGCGGCGGCGAGCAGTGCGGCCCCGCCAACCGCGACGGCGAGCAGTGCGCCCGCCACCGCCCGGTTGCCGGGGGTGTGAGTCGCGGGCACGGCGGGCGGCCGGCCTCGCCCGGCCCGCGATGCGCCCGCCGGAACCTGCTCCCCGCCCGCCAGTGCCAGCCTCGCGCCAGCCGGCGCCCGGCCGGCGCCAGCCGGCGACGACCGTGCCTGGCGGGCCGAGGCCCTGCTCGCCGGGACGTTGCGTGCGGGGGTCTTGCGCGACGAGGTATGGCGCTCCGGGCTCAGCCGGGGGGCGAGCCAGGCCGCCGCGGCGGCGGGCTCCAGTTGCCCCGACGCCAGCGCCTCCACGACAACCGCGGCGGTGGCCGGCGGATCCAGGTCGGCACGCCAGCCGTTGAGCGAAAGGAACTGCAGGCCCGCCGCGACCGCTACCCGCAGGCCGTGGCGCGGGAAAGGCCGGTGGCGCAGCAGGGCATGCAGCAGCCCGACGGCGGCGGCCGCCGCGGCGTCCGGGCCAGAAAGGTCCGTTCCGGACGGCCAGGCCGCGGCGAGCGCCTCCTCCGCGGCCGCGATGTCCATCTGGGCGAGCGCGGCGGAGGTCTCGATGCCGAGGATGCGGCCGGCGATCAGCACGAGGTCGGCCGCATCCAGCGCGGTCACGGCTCGCCGTCTTGCAGCAGGTCGAGCAGGCGCTGATGGCGGGCCAGGTTGTCCTCGAGCAGGAGGCGGAACCGCTTGTCCTGGCGGCGCGATTCGACCAGCGCGGCGATCGCTTCCCTGGCGACGTCGGACACCGACCGGCCCTCCACTTCGGCGACGGTCGCCAGCAGGTCGGCCAGGTCAGGGTCGAGCCGCAGCACCATGTTCTTGGTGTTCTTGGTCCGGGTCTTGCCGGCCCCGGCCGCTTCCAGGCTTGTCATCGCAGATCACGATATCAAGATGTCACTCGGAAGCCCAGTGTCGCCGCCAGTGTCGCCACCGGTGCCGTCGTCAGTGCCGTCGTCAGTGCCGTCGCCCTGGGGGCGGCTCGGCGCGGTCCGCTGGCTGACGGCGAACCAGGCGAGGCCGGCCACGGTCACCGCCACCGCGATGTAGAAGTTCAGCCGCATCCCGAGAAAGTAGGCCGAGGAGTCGATCCTGATCGTCTCCTCGAAGATCCGGTACCCGGAGTAGCCCGCGACGTACAGGGCGAACAGTCCCGGCGGCTTGACCAGTCGGCGGCGGCCGAGCCAGACGAGCAGCGCGGCCAGCGCCAGGTCGAAGACCAGTTCGTACAGGAACGAGGGCTGGAACGTGGCGTACTTCAGGTCCGCGCTCGGCAGCCCGGCGTGCAACCGGGCCGCCGGGCTGATCTCCAGCGCCCACGGCAGCGTGCTCGGCTTGCCGAACAGTTCCTGGTTGAAGTAGTTCCCGATGCGCCCGACCGCCTGCGCGACCAGCAGCGCGGGGGCGACCGCGTCCATGAACGCGTACACGTCCGCCCCGGCGCGGCGCACCCGCCAGACGCCCGCCGCGGCCCCGGCGGCAACCCCGCCCCAGATGCCGAGGCCGCCCTGCCAGATCGCCAGCGGCCCCCACCAGGTATGCGGCGTGATGTCGAACGGGGTCGTGATGTCGAAGTAGATCCGCCCACCGATCAGCCCGGCCGGCACCCCCCACGCGAGCACGTCGTAAACCAGCCCCCTGTCTCCGCCGGTCCTTTCCCACCGCCTGACCGTGATCATGACCGCGAGCGCGATGCCGATCACGTACATCAGCCCGTAGGCGTGCAGGAACAGCGGCCCCAGGTGGATGCCGTTCGACGACGGGCTCGGGATGAACGCCAAAGTTGATTTCATGGTATCTAGATATCACGAGATCACTCGCATGCGTAAGGGGCACCGCCGCCGCCGTCCGCCGGCCTCCCCGCCGCCAAGCCAGATTGAGCAGTGCCGGGTAAAGCACTCGCGATCACTGCGGCGGGGATGGCAGGCTCGCGTGTCATGACCCAGGTCATCGTGCTCAACGGCGGATCGAGTTCGGGGTTCCGGCCATGAATTCGCCACCCCGGAGACTCGCGGTCTCAGCGCTGTGGCCCGCAACGCTGAACCGGCATGGGCGCTGTGGCACTTTGAGCTGAACCTAATGGTGCAGCGTGCCACGGCGCCACGGTCGCGTTAGCGCTGCGGGCCACGGAGCCAGCCTTCTCGCAGCTTGGCCGCGAACTTATGCGGAAGATCGCCGGCGGGGATGCTGGAACGGAGCCGGCAGCCGGCCAGCGCTTCCGTAAACGGACTGGGCGGGAAGCTTCCACGGGCGGAAATGGGCGGGAAAAGGTTAAGGGGCGCCGCGTTGGGAAGCTGAGTCTCCTCGCGACTATAAGGAGGCGTCCCATGGGTTTCATGGACAAGCTTCGTAACAGGTTCACCATGGGTAAGGGCCGGGCCAAGCAGAACGTCGGCCGGGCCACTGGTGACCCGTATCTGGAGACCGAGGGCAGGGCCGAGCGCGTGGAGGGGGCCGGACGGCAGGTGGGCGAGCAGGTCAAGGACGCCGCCAAGAACGTCAGGGACGGGTTCAAGCCTTAACTCCGGTCCTGCCGGTAACGCGGCCTCCGGTGCGTTTTAGCCGCGCCTGAGGCCGCGCCCGTTCGCCGGCGGGCACGCGAGAGGTGCGCCGGCGGCCGGGCCGCCTTCGGCTCGGCGCGTCCGGGGCCAGCGCGTCCGGGGCCGATGTGAAACATGGGCTCGTTCGGGATTGAATTGATTGATTTCCTCCGAACGGGGCGTGCGTTGCCCGTTGCCTGCCGCGGAACATAGCGACATATTGATAGCGGGGGCTATGCGCATCTACGGGGCGCCATGACGCGAGCAGGCGCGAGCAGGGAGGCTTGTCGATGAAGCCAGGCATTCATCCCGACTATCATCCGGTCGTGTTCCGGGACCGTTCGGCGGATTTCGCGTTTCTCAGCAGGTCCACGCTGACCAGCGGCCAGACCGTCGAGTGGGCAGACGGCAACACGTATCCGGTGATCGACGTGGAGATCTCTTCGGCGAGCCACCCGTTCTACACCGGCAAGTCCCGCGTGGTCGACACGGCCGGCCGGGTAGAGCAGTTCCGCCGCCGCTACGGCGACAATCCCGGCGGCAATCCCGCCGGCAAGCGCCGCTAACCGCGGGGTGGCCTCCTCGAAGATGAGGACCGTCTGGGTGGCGCGGACCTCCGGGATGTCCTGCAGTTTGGTCAGCACCACGTCGCGCAGGGAGACGGCGTCGCGGGCGCGGACGCGGAGCAGGATGTCGTGCTCGCCGGAGACGAGCGCGACGTGGTCGACCTCGGGCATGCTCAGCAACTGGCCGCGCAGCGACTTCCACGAGCGCTGGGCGACGTCGAGGTAGACGTAGGCGGACAGGGCGTAGCCGGCCCGGACGGGGTCGATGATCGCCGCGTACCCGGTGATCACGCCCTCGCGTTCCAGGCGGGCCACCCGGGCGTACGCGTTCGCCCGGGAGATGTGGACCAGTTCGGCGAGCGCGCGCATGGACATCCGGCCGTCGGCCCGCAGTGCCTCGACGATCAGGTGGTCGGTGTCGTCCATGGCTGCCATATGTCCACGAAGGCCGTCTCCGGGCAGGTCGCTAGAAGTCATATGGCAAAAATATCCGACCTGGAGATCAATTCGTCTTGCCCTTCACCGTGACCCTAGAAATTTGGCGCTATCAGGGCACATTCTCTTGGAAAAGAGCAAGTTGAAGGGAGGGGCCGTGACGACCCTCGCTCACCCCGGCGAAACGCTCAGCGCCGACGGCCTGCTGCCGAGCGCCGCTCCCCTGGCGCTGATCGACGCCGACGGCAGGCTGACCCCGGAAGCCGCCGGCGAACTCACGCTCCCCGCGCCCGGCGTGCTCCGCGAACTGCACCGCCGCATGGTGCTCGGGCGCCGCTTCGATACCCAGGCCACCGCGCTGACCAGGCAGGGCAGGCTCGCCGTCTACCCGTCTTCGCGGGGCCAGGACGCCTGCCAGGTCGGGGCGGTGCTCCCGCTGCGCGACTCCGACTGGCTGTTTCCCACGTACCGGGACTCGGTCGCCGTCGTCACCCGGGGCGTCCCGGCCGAGGATGTCCTTGCCCTGCTGCGGGGCGACTGGCACTGCGGCTACGACCCCTACCGCTACCGGGTCGCACCGCAGTGCACCCCGCTGGCCACCAACACCCTGCACGCCGTCGGCCTCGCGCACGCGGCCCGGCTGCAGGCGAAGGACCAGGTCGCGCTCGTGATGCTCGGCGACGGCGCGACCAGCGAGGGCGACACGCACGAGGCGCTGAACTTCGCCGGCGTCTGGAAGGCACCCGTGGTGTTCCTGGTGCAGAACAACGGCTACGCGATCAGCGTGCCGCTGGCCAAGCAGACCGCGGCGCCGACGCTCGCCGCGAAGGGGATCGGCTACGGGATCCCGTCACTGCTCATCGACGGCAACGACGCCGCCGCCGTCTACAGCGCGGTGCGGGTCGCCGTCGACCGGGCCTCGGCCGGCGGCGGGCCTACCCTCATCGAGGCGGTCACCTACCGCATCGAGGCGCACACGAACGCCGACGACGCCACCCGCTACCGCTCCAGCGACGAGGTCAGCACCTGGCTCGAGCGTGACCCGATCGCCCGGCTGACGGCGTACCTGTCGGCGCGCGGCCTGCTGGACGACGCGGCGGCCGGCCGGCTGGCGGCCGAGGCGGAGCGACTGGCCGACGGCGTCCGCGAGCGGATGAACGCCGAGAGCACGGTCGACCCGGCCGAGTTGTTCGAGCACGTGTACGCCCACCCGACGGCCGCCCTCGAACGGCAGCGCGCGGCGCTGCTCGCGGAACTGCAGGAGCAGGAGCCTGCGTCATGACCACCGTGATGTCAGCGTCAGCGTCAGCGGAGGAAACCGCGGCCGCGGTGCCCGCGCCGGTCACCATGGCCGCCGCGCTGAACGCGGCGCTGGCCGACAGCCTGGCCGCCGACGACCGGGTGGTCGTGTTCGGCGAGGACGTGGGCACGCTCGGCGGGGTCTTCCGCATCACCGACGGGCTGGCCAGCCGCTTCGGCGAGCGGCGCGTGTTCGACACCCCGCTCGCGGAGGCCGGCATCGTCGGCACCGCCATCGGCATGGCGATGAACGGCCTCGTCCCGGTCGTCGAGATGCAGTTCGACGCGTTCGCCTACCCCGCCTTCGAGCAGGTCACCAGCCACCTCGCCAAGCTGCGCAACCGGACCCGGGGCCGGCTGGCGCTCCCGGTCGTCATCCGCGTCCCGTTCGGCGGCGGGATCGGCGGCGTCGAGCACCACAGCGACTCCTCGGAGGCCTACTACACGCACACCCCCGGCCTGCGCGTGGTCACGCCCGGCACGCCCGCCGACGCCTACCGCCTGCTCCGCCAGGCGGTCGCCTGCCCGGACCCGGTCCTCTTCTTCGAGCCGAAGCGGCGCTACTGGTCCAGGGAAACGGCGGTCCTCAGCGTTGACGGCCCGCCGGTCGACCGCGCGGTCGTGCGCCGGCCCGGCAAGGACGTCACGCTGATCGCGTACGGCGGGATGGTCGCCACCGCGCTGGAGGCCGCCGCGGCCGCCCTGGAGGAGGGCTGGGACGTGGAGGTCATCGACCTGCGCTCACTGTCGCCGTTTGACGACCAGACCCTGACCGCGTCGGTGCGCCGGACCGGCCGGGCCGTCGTCGTGCACGAGGCGGCGGGCTTCGCCGGCTACGGGGCCGAGGTCGCCGCCCGGCTGACCGAGCAGTGCTTCCACTACCTGGAGGCCCCGATCCTGCGCGTCACCGGCTTCGACATCCCCTATCCCCCGCCGCACCTGGAGAAGTTCCACCTGCCCAGCACCGACCGCATCCTCGACGCGATCGCCCGCCTGCAGTGGGAGGGGGACAATGCCTGACTTCCTGCTCCCCGATCTTGGCGAGGGCCTCAGCGAGGCCGAGGTCGTCGCCTGGCACGTGGCGCCCGGCGACCGGGTGACGGTCGACCAGGTGATCGCCGAGGTGGAGACGGCCAAGGCCGTCGTCGAGCTCCCGGTCCCCTACGCGGGCGTCGTCGCGACCCTGCACGTCGCGCCGGGCGCGGTGCTGTCGGTTGGCGACCCGCTGATCACGGTCACGGCGGACGTGCCGGCGGCGGGCTTCCGCGAGCCCGGCCCCGCCGGCGCGGCGACCGGCGCGGCGACCGGCGCGGCGGGGGCAGGCGAGGCGCGGGACGGCGGCGAAGAGGCTAGCGGCAGCGTTCTCATCGGCTACGGCACCGGCGGGTCGGCCGCGCCGGCGCGTAACCGCCGCGGCCGCCGCC
>DAHWEX010000549.1 GCA_027326205.1 Actinomycetota bacterium | reverse complement strand
CGCGGCGGCGACCGGGTCCTGCTGTTCGGCCGTCGGCGTGTAGGCCCAGGCCTCCGGGTCGTACAGGACACCGTAGGTTCCGGCCGGGACCTGCCCGCCTTCGACAGCCCGCTCGAGCGCGGCCGCGGACGAGTAGGTGATCACCAGGTCGGCGGAAATTCCCGGGAGCGGCTGCTGCCCGGGCTGCAGCAGCTCGTAGAGGGGGGAGTCGGCCAGCGTCTCCCTGACCTGATCGTCGCCGGCGACCTGTGACAACGCCGCGCGGGTCAGCAGCCACGACGGACGCGAGCCGGCCGGCGTCGTCGGCGGTGAAGCCGCCGGCGTCGGTACGTGACCGCTGGGTGACCCGCCCGAGCAAGCGGCCAGCAGCCAGGCGAGCGCGATCGCGGTGCTCACCTGCCCGGTTAGCCGCAACCGCCCGCCCGCGTAGCGCCGGCCCGGAATCCAGTGCATGTTATCGACCGTATCGGGAGAAGTTCTCAGTTGCCGAGCTCGATATTGGCGGCCATGTCGTTGAGCGGGGTGCCCGACACGCCGCCGGAGATGGTGACGAGCGCCTCGTAGAGAGGTCCCGACGACGATTCGACCGGGTCGGGCAGCACCTCCTCGATGCGGCCCGGCACGTTCTTGATCCCGGCGGCCGGCACGCTGACGGTCACCGGTTCCCCGGGCTTGACGCCCAGCACCGAGCCTTCCCCGATGTAGGCGACGACCGACCAGGTGGATGAGACACGCAGCGTGATCACCGGAAGGGATGACTGGAACCCCGGGGAGTGAGCGGAGGACTGCGGGCCCTCGGGCAAGAGGGAAAACTCCGGCTGCTGACGCGTTTGCGCCTGAACCGAGCTCTGATAGTTCCGGATGCCGGATGACGTGACGGCCGCGCCGGGCTGACCGTTGGCGGCGACGACCACCCCGGCTGACGGTGCGATGATCTCCGTCTCGGCCAGCTTCACCCGGTCGTTGTCCAGTTGGGCGTTGTCGGTGGCGAGCTGCGCGTCTTCCGAGGCGATCTGGGCCTGGTCCTCGGGGGCGTACAACGGGTAAATGGCCTCGTTGGACTTGAGCTCGGCGATCTTGGCCTGCACGGCGGTGATGGCCGCGTTGTCCGCGGCGATCACCGCCCCCATGGTCGGGGCGGACTCGACGGCGAGCACCTGCCCCTTGTGCACCGTCTCGTTCGGCTGGACCTTGATGACGCTGATGACCCCGGAGTACTGGAAGTTGAGCGCCAGCACCCCGCTGCTGGTGACGCTGCCGGTCAGCGACTTGCGGTCGGTGGCCATGACCCGGGGCACGTACCAGGTGACGGCGGTGGCGCAGACCCCGGCGATCAGCAGGCCGCCGAGCACCTGGGTCACGCTCCAGTTGCGGCCGATGCGGTAGGGGCGGTAGATCAGCGACCGCCGGCCGCTCACCGCCTTCGTGCCGGTTACGGGCTGTTGCCCGGCCAGATCATCATCGGGGCTTCCCAGGTCGCCGGCTTGCGGCCTGACTGGACCGTCCGGTCGTAGATCCGCGTTCCCGAGAACCACCCGAGCACCCCTTCGAGTTATCGCGATCGGCAGCCAGTGCCTTATGCGCTGCTCTTATTTAAGTCGTTACATCTTTTTCATCAATGTTTACCCTGATGTAACAATTCATTCCCGGCGCTGCCGAGCCGGCAAAGCACAGCATATTGGCCTAATTGACAGAAGTCACGTCGTAGCTGTACTAAGTTCAGAGAGGCGGGGGAGGGGGCAGTCGTAATCCGCCCGTGCTGACCTGGTGCGAGGGGGCGGAGCGGTACCGAGTCTGACAAGCAGTCTCTATCAAGAAAGATAACTTTATGGACAGCCGGCTTCTGGCGGCGACGATTGGCATATCGGCGGTCCTGGTGGTCATTTGCCTGCTGCCGGCCGGCGCCGACAGGCGCGACGACCTAGGCGACGGGCTGACTAACGTGGTGATACCGCGGCACGTCAAGACCCCCTCGGCCCGGCCGCGCACCTGGCTGTTCATGGTCATCTGCGCGGCGCTCGGGCTGCTCTTCCTCGGCTGGCAGCGGCCGTCGGCCGCCGCCAGCTATGCCGGCCTGGTCCAGGACCTGGCCGCCGCGATCACCAGGAACCCGGCCGCGGTGAACGGATACGTGGCCAGGCTGCTTCCCGCCACCGGGTTCCTGGCCGTGGCCTACATCATCGGGATCGCCCTCGTGGTCCGGGCGAGCCTGGCACGGCGCCTGGCCATGCTGTTCCACGTGCCGCTTTACCTGGCGATGTCGGTGCTGGCCCAGGCGTTGCTGATAACGGCAGGGATCGCGAGCGGCTGGCTGATTTCCCCGTTCGGGATCGAGGCCACGCTGGTCAACCTGCTCATCGGCGGGCTTGTCGTCCTCCGGATGACGTTCACCGCGTTCGTGCTGCCCAGGGCGACCATCGTGCGCCGCGACCGTCCGCTGTGGGTCTGGGACGGTGTGCTGGCCTGGTGCGCGCTGATCAGCATGGTCGCGCTGGTGGTGCTGGGCTACGCGTACCTGGCCGAGCCGGGCAACCTCACCTCGGTCTGGCAGGTGTTCATCCCGTTGTACGCGCTGAGCATCCTGTTCGTGCTGGTTTTCATGCCGTTGTGGCTGCTGTGGTGGGCGGGCAGGCGGCTGCCCGCGCCGGGACCGGACCGGCCCGCGGTCGACGTGATCGTCCCGGCGTACAACGAGGAAGAGAACCTTGCCCGGCTGATGCGGTCCGTTGACCTCGCGGCCGGCCGTTACGGCGGCCCGGTCCGGGTCGTGCTGTGGGACGACGGCTCGACCGAGGGCACCGCGGCGATCGCGCGGGACGAGGCCGCGGCCTTCAGGCACGCGCGCGGCGAGGTGCACAGCGCCCCCAACGGAGGGCAGGCCACCGCATTGAACCGCAGTCTGTCGATCACCGACGCGGAGATCGTCGTCCGCATCGACGCCGATTGCGTCATGGGCCCGGACGCGCTGGTCTTCTCGGTTCCGTGGTTCCGTGATCCGCGTATCGGCACCGTGGGCGCGATGGAGGAGCCGCGTGCCGACACCGTGACGTGGTTTCACCGGCTGCGAGCCCTGGAGTGCCTGTTCCAGTTCAGGTTCGCCCGCCTAGGCCAGAGCCTGGTAGACGGCATCGTGGTGATCCCGGGTACCTTCACGGCCTTCCGGCGGGAGCCGGCGCTGCTGGCGGGTGGCTTCCCCGTCGGCATGAACGGGGAGGACGCCGACCTGACCATGCAGATCGGGCGGCTGGGCTACCGGGCCGTCGTGGATCCGCGCATCCGGTCCGAGGAGGACGTGCCGCGCAGCGCCGGCGAGTTCGTCGAGCAGCGTACCCGGTGGGCGCGGGCCGGCTTTCACGTCTACGCCCGGCATATGCCGCTGCGGGCCGGCTCGGCCGGCCCCCGGGTCTGGCTGTGGTCGGTGCGCCGCGGGTTCTCCTGGTTCTCGCTGCAGGCGGGCATGGTGGCGCCGATCTTCATGCTGGAACTGCTGCTTGCTCGTCCCGGTTACCGCGCGAACGTGGTCAGCTTCGCGCTGCTGTACGCCGCCGCCGGCGCGATCCCGCTGATCATGAGTCTCCCGCTGGCGGTCAGGTACCGCTACTGGCGCAGCCTGCTGTGGCTGCCGACCTGGTTCGTCTACGCGTTCCTGAGGCGCCTGGCCACGCTCGAAGCCGTGATCTCGCTTCCCACCAGGCCATTTCCGTACCGCGGGCCGGCTGCCGCCGGGCGGCCGCGGCCGGCCGGCCGGGCAACGGCCGGGGGCGTTACCGCGGCCGCCTCGTCCGCCAGACCGCGGTGATCGCCGCGGCATGCCATTGAGTCAGCCCGGTCAGTAACACTACAGTCCCGTTATCTCGTAGGGTGAGATGAATGCTGCTTTGCGTGACGTTGTCCTGATGTTCCAGAGACGGGCTTGCCGGACTGTCTCGTGACCTTGCGTGATGGGCCGTCCTGGGTCGCCTTCTGGCTGGCGAGTGCCGCGGCGTTGAGCCGCCTGGCGTGATGATGCCATTTCGATATTGAGGGTTATTCAGCGTCCGCCTGATAGTGGATCGTTAGGAGGCGCGGGGGCCTCGTAACGATCCACTATCACCAGCAGCAGGACTCCTCGCCCGCGCCGACGCCCCGGTCAGCGCGGAGTTGGCGAAGATCGCCGCG
>DAHWEX010000365.1 GCA_027326205.1 Actinomycetota bacterium | reverse complement strand
GTAATTGGCAATGCGGAGCATCCGTCACGCGAGTCACGGCGGTTACAGGAACTGAAGTCCTGGGTCTGGCCGCGCGGGCCCGCGCCGGACCCGGCGGCCGCCCATTCACCGCCCAGGCCGGCGGCGCCCGTGCCGGCCCGGCGTCATCGAGGACCCCGGCGATTCAAACTCTGCAGCGCGGCCGGCTACCGGGTGCGCGGCTTGAGGCGGGCGTTGGGGAGCGGGGGAGCGGGCAGTCGCGGCGGCGTCCCCGCGTAGCCCGCGACGCGGCCGAACTGGTCCGACTCGGCCTGCCACGCCTCGCGGAAGGCCGCGATCTCCTCGTGGCTGCGGCCGACGAAATTCCACCACATGACGATGTCCTCCTCGAACGGCGCACCGCCGAGCAGCAGCACCCGCGTCTCCTCGCCGGCGAGGTTGACCAGCTCAAGCACGGCCGAGCCGGGTGCCGCATAGCCGAGCGAGCCCCGTTCCAGCCGGGTGCCCGCCAGGCTGACCAGCCCGGTGTCGACCAGGACCCCGTGCTCGTACGACGGCTCGGCCGGCAACGACAGCCGGGCGTGCGGCCGGAGCACGATTTCCGCGCCGAGCAGCGGGGAGTACGTCGGGACCGGCGATGCCAGGCCGGCGACGGTGCCGAGGAACACGCGCGCGGTGGCGCCGCCGAGGTCGGCCGCCGGGGGCGCGTAGTGCCGGAACTCGCGCCCGCCGTCCCGGTGGGCAGCCGGGAGCGCCACCCAGAGCTGCGCGCCGTGCAGGATGCGCGTACCCGGGGTGGATACCTCCGAGTGGCAGATCCCGTGCCCGCTGGTCATCAGGTTCAGCTCGCCCGGCCGCACCAGCGCGTGCGAGCCGAGGCTATCGCGGTGCTCGACCTCCCCGGCGAACAGCCAGCTCACGGTCTGCAGGCCGGTATGCGGGTGCGGCGCCACGTCCATGCCGCCGCTGGCGGCGACGTCGTCGGGGCCGTAGTGGTCGGCGAAGCACCAGGCGCCGATGAGCGACCGCTGCCGCTGCGGGAGCGTCCGCCTGACCCGCATCGCCCGTGGCCCGCCGAGCGGCACGTCCCGTGCGGTCAGCACCTCGACCCGTGCCGGGGCGGGCACGCCGCCCCGGCACTCCACCTCGGCCGGCGCCGGCTCCGTGTTGCTCATGCTGGCTATCTTCCCCCGGGTTCCCGCCGTCCGTCCGCCGTCCGCCGGAGAGCTTCTCGGCTTTCACAGAGATATCCGCGTCCGCACCACTGGGGACCAGCCCGGTAGGTAGCCTCGCCACGGGAAGCCGAAGAGCGGTCACAATCAAGCAGCGGGGGACAAATAGTGACAGCATCTCTCACCCTGCACACGTGGATCACGGCCGGGGCCTACCTCGGAGCGGGGCTTATCGGCGCCCTGGCGCTGCGCATGGTCCTCACCAAGCTCCACAGCAAGGCCGGGCACACCAAGTGGCGCGCGGTCATGACATCCTTCGTGCGCACGGTCGTGCCCTGGTGCGTGGCGGTCAGCTTCGCCTGGAGCGCGGTGATCGCCCTCCCGATCAACGCCGGCTACCACCGCGACGCGGACCACGTGCTGATCGCCACGATCGTGGTGGTCATCTCCATCGGGACCGCCAAGGTGGCCGGGGAGGCCGTCCACGCCGGCGCCGTCTCCCACGCGGGCACCTCGGGTTCCGCGACGATCTTCGTGAGCATTACCCGGGTGGTGGTCTGGACGATCGGGGCGCTCGTCCTGCTCGACAGCCTCGGCATCGCGATCACGCCCCTGCTCACCGCGCTGGGCGTCGGCGGCCTTGCCGTCGCCCTCGCGCTGCAGGACACGTTGTCCAACCTGTTCGCCGGTGTGCACATCCTCGCCTCGCGCAAGGTCCAGCCGGCTGACTTCATCCAGCTCGACAACGGGATGCAGGGCTACGTGGTCGACACGAACTGGCGCAACACGATCATCCGCCAGCTCCCGAACAACCTGCTGGTCGTCCCCAACGCCACCGTCGCCTCCTCCATCGTCACCAACTTCCACCTGCCCGAGCACGAGCTGTCGGTGACCGTGTCGGCCGGCGTCAGCTACGAGAGCGACCTGGAGTACGTCGAGCAGGTCACGATCGAGGTCGGCCGGGAGGTCATGGAGGGGACCGAGGGCGGCGTCCCCGGCCACGAGCCGACGATCAGGTACACCGACTTCGGCAACTCAGGCGTCAACTTCAACGTGGGGCTGCGCGCGAGCGAGGTGACCAAGCAGGCGCTGGTCACCCACGAGTTCATCAAGCGGCTGCACCGCCGCTACCAGAAGGAAGGCATCGACTTCCAGTCACCGAGCGAGACGATCGTGTACGCCGACCCGCGGCGCGGTCCCGCGAGGGAGTACCCCGCTGCCACCGACGGGCACCCGGTCGCGCGCACCCAGGCGGACGAGGTGCCCGCCACGTGACGGTTCCGCGCGGAATCCGCCGGCGATGGCCGGCGACGCGGAGTTCCGCGCCCGCGACCTGCGCCTGAGTAAGGGGGCGCCGTGGTTTCCCGTCCCGCCTACTGCGGTGCCATCGGCGGGCAGTCGGCCGGGTCGGTGACGACGCGGATCGGCGCGCCCGCGAGGTAGGCCGCGACGTCCTCCGCCATGCGGGCCCAGGCGGTGCGGAAGAGCCGCTCGGTGATGTAGCCGATGTGCGGGGTGACGACGACGTTGTCGAGGACGCGGAACGGGTGGTCCGGCGGCAGCGGCTCGCGGTCGTAGACGTCGAGGCCCGCTCCCGCCAGGCGGCCGGAGCGGAGCGACTCGATGAGGGCCCGCTCCTCGACGATCGGGCCGCGGGAGATGTTCACCACGATGGCACCCGGCTTCAGCTTCGCCAGGTCGTCTCCGCGCAGCGTGTTGCGGGTGCGCTCGGAGAAGACCAGGAAGACGCCGAGGACATCGGCCGCCGCGAGGAGTTCGTCCTTGGTGACCCGGGTGATGCCAAGCTCCGCGCAGCGCTCACCGGTGAGATGCTGGCTCCACGCGACCACGTCCATGCCGAGCGCCCGCGCGACCGGGACCATCGCGCCGCCGAGGCGGCCGGCGCCGAGCAGGCCGAGCGTCTTTCCCGCCAGCGGGACCGGGAACCCCGTCTGCCAGCCGCCGGCCCGGATGGCCCGGTCCTCGATGCCGATCCGCTTGGCGACGGCGAAGATCAGCGCCCACGCCATCTCCGACGGCGCGGGCAGGCCGCCCGGCGCGGGACCGTCGGCCCCGCGCCGGCCGCCCTGGCCGGCAGCGCTCTGGCCGGTGTCGCCCTGGCTGGTGTCAGCAGTGCCGCAGAGCAGGATTCCCCGCTCGGTCCTGGCCTCGTGGTCGACGACGTTGCTCGTCCGGCCGTTGCAGACGAGCAGCTTGAGCCGGGGCAGCCCTTCGAGCACGGCCCGGGGGAAACGCGCCCGCTGCTGGGTGATGACGACGATCTCGTAGGTGGCTAGTTCCTCGACGAGCCGTTCCGGCGCGATCGCCTCGCGGTAGACGGTGATCTCGGCGTCCGCGGGCAGCGCCGACCAGTCGCCGTACTCCAGGGCAATGCCGATGTAGTCGTCAAGGATCGCGATCTTCGTCACGATCGCCAGTATCCCAAACCGCGCCGCGGTCGCCAGTGGCGGGCGAGCTAGCGGTGGAGGACGACGAGTTGCACCAGGACGGACACCACGACGAGGAGGACGATGAGGCACAGCGCCGCGGGGGCGACCCAGCCGGGGAGCTTCGGCGTCGGCGGAGGCGAGGGGAAATCGAACGGATCGGAGTAGAACGGGGACTTGTCCCCGATCTCCGCCCGGAGCGGGACCGTCACCAACGCGTCGTCGAGGGAGATGCTGAGCTTGGCCTGATGCCGCCCGTGGGCCGCTTCGGCGGGCGCGGAGGCGTACAGGTGGAACACGACGCCCTTCGTGCCCAGCCTTCCCGTACTCTGCACCGACCACCAGCCGTTACCCGGCGCGGTCGTGATCCGGGCGGGCGGTGCCCCGGTCCAGTAGACGGCCACGTCCCGGTAGGTACCGGGCTTTCCCGGCTCAATGAGCCGGAAGTCCACCGACCCGGGATCGACGTAGAAGCGGGGTGCGCCGGGTTCCCCCGCGGCAGGCTCGGCCGGCTCTTCGTGGGCCCGGTCGTACTCCGCCCGCTTGTCCGGGTTGGACAGCAGGCGGAAGGCCCGCTGGACCTCGTCGAACCGCGCCGCGGCGTCGGGCGCGGCGTTCATGTCCGGGTGGTACTTGAGGACGAGCAGATGCCGTGCCTGCGCGATCTGCGTGCCGGTGGCGTCGCGCGGCACGCCAAGCACCGCATACGGATCGGAACCCAAGGCCAATTTTCCGTCCTCGTTCAGTCGCAGTGCGTCATATCACAGCAGAGCCCGCGTTCCCCGCGCAAGTGCGCAAAACCCGGCCCGGCCTGCCCGGGGGGCGCGCACGGTCCGCATTCGGCAGGCCATAGGCTGTGACCGTGGCGGGAGTGGGATCGAAGGTCACGAGTATTTCCTGGGTAGTGGCCGGCGGCTTTGCCGCGTGGGCGGGGGCCAGGCTCCTCGGGGTGGACCGGGTGCGTCGTGCCCAGACGGTGGCGGTGCCGTTTGTGTCGTTCACCCCGCAGGTGGCCAGGGCCGCGCCGTGGGCCGCGCTCGGGCTGCACCTGGTGGGGCGGCGCAAGCCGGCCGCGACGGCCGCTGTCGCCGCGGCGGCGCTCGGCGCGGTGGTGCGCTCACGCCAGCTGCCCCGGTCCGGCTCCGGGGCGTGCGGGCCGCTGCTGCGGGTGCTCACCAGCAACATGTACTTCGGCCGGGCCGACGCGGAGGTGCTCGTCGCCCGGGTCCGCCAGTTCGACGTGGACGTGCTCTTCGTGCAGGAGCTCACCGAGGACGCGATGACCCGGCTGAAGCAGGCCGGGCTCGACGACCTGATGCCCTACACGCAGTACGACCTGCGGGGCGGCTCGCGCGGCTCCGGCATCTACTCCCGGTTTCCGCTGACCGAGGGCCCGGCGGTGCCACTGGTGCACATGGCCCAGCCGACCGCGCGGGTCAGCCTGCCCAACGGGTACACGGCCGAGCTGATCTGCGCGCACCCCGTCCCGCCGAGCCTGGCCCGCGACGGGGCCAGCCGGTGGCGCGAGGGCCTCGCGGTGCTGCCGCCGCCCGGCGAACTGCCCACGGTGCTGGCGGGAGACTTCAACGCGACGCTGGATCACGCCGCGTTCCGTGCCGTGCTGCGCCGCGGCTACACCGATGCCGCGCGGCAGACGGGGAACGCGCTGACGCCCACCTGGGGACCGCCGGGGAAGAACGCGGTGCTCACCCTCGATCACGTGCTGGTGGACCGGAAGTCCGCGGTCCTCGCCTGCTCGGTCCACGCCATCCCCGGCACCGATCACCGCGCGGTCTACGCGGCGATCCAACTCCCGGAGCGGTAACCGGCGGGCTAGCGGAGGGAGGGCCACGGGCTCACGTCGGCCACCCGAGGCAGGGGAGCACGAGCGGGCCCGGCGTTAGTGCGTCCCCGCCCCGCAGGCAACATCCGCTCGATGCCGCCCGTCAAGTAAACGTTCACCCCGGGGGCGTTCAACTGCCTCTTGCGTATCTGGTATTACTAGAGGGCGCGAGAAGCGGTCTAGACCATACGAACCCCCAGGTCGCGCATGGTCTGCTGCGATGCGGCGCCAAAACCATCATGTAGCCGCCTGCACCAGGGCGGCTAATGCCGCGTGCCCCCGACGGCGCGCGGCACGCCGGATCACGCTCCGGCGAAGCGCTATCGCATCGCACTCTCCGACGGAACGCGCTCACCGCCCACGGGTTAGTTGAGGACTGCCAGTCCCCATGACAGCGCTGCGTGCGATCCACGCTGCGCCGAGAGGAGAGACGCTGTGATCACCGGGATCTCCGGCATCGCGCATATCACGACAAAGCAGGACATGTCCCGGTGGACCCGGGCGCACGCGGATGCGCCGGGCATCAACTGGTCTGTCTTCGCCGGGCCGGGCGGAACCATGATCATCGTGGAGCACACGGAAGACCGTTGTTCGCGTAATGTGGCAAATGTCTCATTTGGCGCCGCCAACACGCCGATGGAGGGCGCGGACGGTATTCGCGCCAGCGCCTGATCGGGTTATGCCGGGCAGGAATCGGGTTATGCTGGGCAGGATGAGAACGGGTGCGCTGATCACCGCGATCGCGATGATCGGGATGACCTTGATCGGCGGCTGTTCCTCGGCTCCGAGCGGTGACCCTCAGTCACCCGCCGCCAGCGGCACCAGCTTCTGGAACCGCTCCCGGCTCCTTGGCGCACGGCCGTTCTTCGGCGACCAGCGGATCGTGCTTCCCGGCCAGACCCCGGACGCGCAAACCGCTGCGACGGCGCTGCGGGTCGGCGCTCTGTTCGAGCAGGACGCGAGCGGCGCGCATTTCTGCACCGCAAGCGTGGTGGCCAGCCCCGGCCTCGACCTGCTGATCACCGCCGCTCACTGCATCAACAGCGGTAACGGCAGCGGCTACCGGCAGGACATCGTGTTCATCCCCGGGTACCGGGACGGTGCCACGCCGTACGGCATCTGGACGACCCGGAGCCTCCTGGTCGCTCCGCAGTGGGCGCAGTCCGCGGACCCGGACTACGACGTCGGCTTCGTCGTGCTGAACCCGCTCAACGGCCAGAACATCCAGCAGGTGCTCGGCGCCAACGAACTCGGCTCCGACACCGGCTACCAGTACCTGGTTAAGGTCACCGGCTACCCGAGCAGCGCTGATGCCCCCATCACCTGCGTCAACTGGACATCCAAGGAGAGTGACACCCAGCTGGAGTTCGACTGCGGCGGGTACACCGGAGGCACCAGCGGCAGCCCGTGGGTGACCAACTTCAACCCGAGGACGCACACCGGCACGATCGTGGGCGTGATCGGCGGCTACCAGGAGGGCGGCGATACCCCGTCGGTCTCCTACAGCCCCTACTTCGGCAGCGCCGTCCGCCAGCTCTACGAGCAGGCGATCGGCGGCGCCTAGCCGCCTGCGGCTAGGCGCGGGTCGCCGGCTGACGGGCCACCGCTATCTGCGGGGCCACGCTCTTGGCCTGGCCGTGGACCGGGGTGGTGCACTGCAGGTTAGCGGGGCGGGAAACCACAGGCTTGCAGGGAGCGGGGTTATGCCGCTTCACCGCCGGGACGGGCAGCGTCGTGGAGGCGGCGGACCCGGCGCGGGTGGGGAACAGGACCCGCAGGTCCGGCGGGGCAATTTGCTGCCACAGCCAGATCAGCGACTGGGGCAGGACGGCCGACCAGGCATTGGCGGTATCGCCGGCCTTGAACTTGACGAAGGGGACCTGCTCGATGCGGCGCAGCGCTTCCGTGAACACGGTCGCGGGCTTGTAGTCGGTTACGTCATGGGTGCCGGCCGCCACCCAGAACGCGGGCAGCGGGCTGGCGGTCGGCGACAGCCGCTCGGCGAGGTACAGCGGGCTGTTGGCGACCTCAAGCGGCCCGCTATGGTTCAGCACCCCGGCGGCGGGCCCGTCGGTCGCCCGGAAGTAGCCGTTGATGATCGCGGCCGCCCCGTAGGAGCCGGGGTGCTGCAGGGCGATGTTGGCCGCGCAGTACCCGCCGGAGGAGTAGCCGTCCAGGCCCCATTGGTAGGAGTCCCCGCTGACCCGGTAGTGGGCGAGGACGTCGGCGCGCACGTCCTTGGTGACGTACGTCTGGTCGCTGACGCCCGGTCCGTTCAGGCACTCCTGGGCATCGCGGCCGGAGGCGTTGATGGCCGGCATCACCAGGACCATCGGGCCGATCAGGCGCTTGGCGAGGAGGGAATTGGCGATCTGGCTGATGTGCAGCACCGTGTTCCAGGCCAGCGGGGTGCCCGGCGTTCCGTGGAACAGTTCCACGACCGGGAAGCGCACCTTGGCGTACTTTGCCTGGCCGTACTGCGGCGGCAGGTACAGCAGCCCCTTGCGGTTGTAGCCGCTGAGCCTGCCAGGCAGGTCGACCCAGCCGATGCGGCCCGATTCGACCGCCGCGGTCGTGCTGCTAGCGGTGGAGATGACACCGAGGTTGCCGGTGGTGCCGTGGAAGTCGGCCCACATGGCCGACCAGGTCGTGTAATAGCCGTAGTAGTAGTTGACCGCCGCGATGCCGCCGGTCATCGCCACCATGATCGACAGCGCGCCGCACAAGACCTTAACCGGGAGGAGCCGGAACCGGATGGCACCCGCCAGCAGTACCGCGCTCACGGTGATCAAGAGTGCGGTCAACAACCGCGAGTCAGGTCCTAGCATGATGCCGCCCCGTGTCAATGGTGAAGAAAAACAGCAGACGAGCAGCATTCGCTAGGCAATGGGCGAAGCCTGTCCCCCGTGCCGCCGCCGGTGGCAGATACGTCTCGGAATGTGATGAAACGTGGTGAAGTTCAGCAACACTCTACAACCTGAAACCCCATAGGCGAGCTGAGCTATTCCCGTTATGAGGCTTCTCATACTGATATGAGAAGCCTCATATCTGAGTTCATCTATTCCGCTGCAAGGGTCACGGCAACAACAGGCAGCTGTCACCGAATTCGTGCCACCGGTAGCCGGACCGTATCGCCTCAGCGTAAGCCCTTCCGACCAGCGACTCACCCGCCACGGCCGCGAGCAGAGCCAGATGAGAAGCGCCCGGCGCGTGCCAGCCGGTCACCAGGCCGGAGACCACCCGGGCTGGCCGGGCCGGTCCGAGTACCAGATCGGTCACCCCGTGCCGGGCGCGCACCGAGCCGTCCGGATCCGCGGCCGATTCCAGCGCGCGGGTCACGGTCGTGCCGACCGCGACCACCCGCCCGCCCGCCTGGCGGGTGACGTTGACCAGCCGGGCGGTAGCCGCTGGCACGCGGAACCGCTCGGGCTGCGGCGGCTCACCCGGTTCCTGCGAAGACACGCCGGTGTGCAGCACGATGGGGGCGAGGGCCACGCCCCGGGTGACCAGGTCGGTGACGACCTCCCCGGTGAACGGCCGCCCGGCGCTCGGCATCTCCGCGCTGCCCGGCTCCCGGGCGAAGACGGTCTGGTACTCCGCCAGCGGCCACGGGCGCGGCACGTAGGCGTAGCGGATGGGCCGCCCGTGCCGGGCGAGGAACGCGAGGACCCCGCCCTCGACGCGCGGGCGCGCTTCCCACAGCCTGCTCTGCCCGGCGGGCCGGGGACGGCCGACGACAAGGTCCGCGCCGGCATCCAGGCTGATCACCTCGCCGGGGCGCAGGTCGGTGACGGGGCCGGCGGACGCCCCGGCGGGCCGGACCTCGACCACCCAGGCGCCGCTGCCCAGTTCCGAGTGGCCGAGTTCCGCGGAGAAGTGCACCTCCACGCTGGTGCCTGCCCGCTTCCCGTCCACCGCCGCGGCGAGCGTGGCCGAGGTGTTGACCACGACCAGGTCTCCGGGCGCGAGGAACTGCGCGAACTGGCCGAACCGGGCGTGCGCTATGCCCGCCCCGGTCGCGACCAGCAGGCGCACGCCGTCCCTGACGGGCGGCGGCTCGGTGGCGTCAGCGCCCTCCGGCAGGATGAAATCGAGCGTCTTCACGCCGGCGCTCCCGTCAGGTCGCGGGCGCGGAGCCGGCCGCTCGGCGGGCGCGTCGCGATCAGCCGGAGCAGGGCGGGCACCACGGTCTCCGGCGCGGGCCGGTCCGAGATGTCTTCGCCGGGGAATGCCGCCTGGTGCATCTCGGTGCGCATGTCCCCGGGGTCCACCGCGTAGACGGCCAGCCCCGGCTCCTCGGCGGCGAGCACCGCGGTCAGCTGGTCGAGCGCCGCCTTGGACGAGCCGTAGGCACCCCACCCCGCGTAGGCCTCGACGGCCGCGTCGGAGCTGACGTTTACGATCATGCCGGCCGATGGGCGCAGCAGCGGGAGGAAGAGCTGGGTCAGGGCGAGCGGGGCGAGCACGTTGGTCTCGTACACCCGGCGGGCCGCCGCGAGCGGCACGTCGGCCAGCCGGGGCAGCGGCGACGGGCCGAGGTCGCTGGCGTTGTTG
>DAHWEX010000483.1 GCA_027326205.1 Actinomycetota bacterium | reverse complement strand
GGCGGCGGTCAGCCGGCCGATTTCCTCACTGGTCGCGGCGGCGCGGCTCGCGGCCGCGTCGACCATGCCGCGCAGCCGGGCGAGCCGCTCGGCGCGCCCGGCGGCGGCCCGGGCTGCGTCGGCCAGCCTGCGCTCGGCGGCGGCGAGGGCGCTCTCGGCCATGGTCCGCTCCGCGACGGCCTGGCCGAGCGCCTCGCGGCCGTCGGCGAGCCGCTCGGTCAGGCCGGCCTCTTCCGCGCGTAGCTCGGCGGCCTGCCGGTCGAGCTCGTCGGGGTCGCGGCCGGCGCGCTCCGGTTCGGAGTCGGCGGCGAGCAGCTTCACCCGCTCGGTGGCGAGCCCCTGGACGGAGCGGAGCTTCTCGGTCAGCGAGGACAGCCGGAACCAGGTCTGCTGTGCCTCCGCGAGCGCCGCGGCCTGCGCCTGGACCGCGACGTCGAACGCGGCTTCCCGTTCCCTGGCGGCGGCGAGGGCGGCCTCGAGCTCGGCGCGGCGGGCGCGGATCGCGGCCTCGTCGGCCTCCTCGCGCTCCAGCTTGTCCCGTAGTCGCACGTAGTCGTCCGCGAGCAGCCGCAGCTTGGCGTCACGCAGGTCGGCCTGGATGGTGGCCGCCTTCCGCGCGATCTCGGCCTGCCTGCCCAGCGGCTTGAGGCGCCTGCCGAGCTCGCCGGTGAGGTCGACCAGCCTGGTCAGGTTGGCCTGCATGGCGTCGAGCTTGCGGAGCGCCTTCTCCTTGCGCTTGCGGTGCTTGAGCACGCCGGCGGCTTCCTCGATGATCGCCCGGCGGGCCTCAGGGCCCGCGTGCAGGATCTGGTCAAGCTGGCCCTGGCCGACGATCACGTGCATCTCGCGGCCGAGGCCGCTGTCGGACAGTAGGTCCTGCACGTCGAGCAGGCGGCAACTGTCGCCGTTGATCGCGTACTCGCTCTGGCCGGAACGGAACATGAGGCGGCTGATCGTCACCTCGGCGTAGTCGATCGGCAGCGCGCCGTCGGTGTTGTCGATGGTGAGCGCGACCTCGGCGCGGCCCAGCGGCGCGCGGTTCGTGGTGCCGGCGAAGATGACGTCTTCCATCTTGCCGCCGCGCAGGCTCTTCGCGCCCTGCTCGCCCATGACCCAGGAGAGCGCGTCGACGACGTTGGACTTACCCGACCCGTTGGGGCCGACGACGCAGGTGATGCCCGGCTCAAGGCGCAGCGTGGTCGCGGAGGCGAACGACTTGAAGCCGCGCAGCGTGAGGGACTTCAGGTACACGCGCCCTCCTCTTCCCCCGAAACGCCGCGCGATGCGCGTCCCGCGAACGGCACCGCCACCCGAAGGCTACCGCTCCGGGCGGCTGACCGCCGGAAACGGCGCGGGAACGGGCAAAACCCTTGAACATCAGGCGACAAATCGATGATCGCCAGGGTAAAACGGGCTCGGGAGAGAGCGGCCCGCGAATCCGCGGAGTGTGTTTTACGCCACACATGGCCGACCCGGCGAAAAGGGCCGGCTCATTTTGGGCACGCGAATACTCTTCGCACAGCGGGCCACCGGCACATAGCGCCCATAACGGACGCTATGCCGGAAACAACGAGTAAGGGACGTCTGAGAAGGACGTCCCTTGTTCGTTTCTGAGGTTGCCTTGACGGACCCGCCAGTAGCGGGCCGAGCGGCGCTTCCCTGACTCCAGGAACCCTTGCGGGCTACCTGAGATCGTCAGGCAAGCGCGGGCTCGCGGTCCAGAACCAGCACGTCCTCATCGTGCGTCAGCCCAGCGGCAAGGGCATCGTTCTCTTCCTGGAGCCGCACAAGCTCGGCTTCCAGGTCGCGAACGCGCTGCTGGAGACGGCGCATTTCCGAGACCATACGCGGATCGGGGCCACCGACGTGGCCGAATAGAGCCTTCGACATGGTGAAAGGTCCTCCACACTGAGTGACCAGAGTGGGCACAATGTGAACCGCACGCCCATGCGTGCGGGCAACAGGTACAGGGTCTCACCATGATCTTTAGAGGTCAAGTTGAGAACAGCCCTGTCACCCGTTATGCAGCCAATCTTACCAAAGATGCCCTCAGCAAACAAATGATCTCCGCACGATCTCCGCGCAAAACCCCTACATCTAGCGTCTTTTTGCTTGTGCGATCCTACCAGTGGCCTACGAAGGGTGACCGACCTCACGCAATGCGAAGCGCCAAACCCCTAGCGCGAGCCGTCAGCTTGTGGTCCGCCCGCTCACGCGGCGCCGCGGCCACTCACCGCTGGCAGCGGGGGCAGAAGTAGGAGGAGCGGTTCA
Source organism: Actinomycetota bacterium (assembly GCA_027326205.1). Classification (GTDB taxonomy): domain Bacteria; phylum Actinomycetota; class Actinomycetes; order Streptosporangiales; family Streptosporangiaceae; genus Trebonia. The sequence continues at coordinate 33,547 of DAHWEX010000483.1, read as the reverse complement.
TGAACGAGGCACGGCTGATCGGGGCGGCACAGCGGCCGCACGGCTCGCCCGCACGGCCGTAGGCGTTGAGCGAACGGTCGAAGTAGCCGCTCTCACCGTTCACGTTCACGTACAGCGCGTCGAAGGACGTGCCGCCTGCCTTGAGCGCCTCGGTGAGTACCTCGCGAACCGCCGCAAGCAGCCGGGACACTTCGGCGCGGGCGAGGGTGTCCGCCGGCCGCGCCCAGTGCAGCTTCGCGCGCCACAGCGCCTCGTCGGCGTAGATGTTGCCGATGCCGCTGACCAGCGACTGGTCCAGGAGCGCGCGCTTGACCTGGGTCTTCTTGCGGGCTAGCCGCGCCGCGAAGTCCTTCGGGTCGAAGGCGTCTTCCAGCGGGTCCGGCGCGATGTGCCTGATCGGCGCCGGCACGGCCCGCGCGTGGTCGTCAGGGTCGGCAAGCTGGGTCACCATCAGGTGGCCGAACGTGCGCTGGTCGGTGAAGCGCAGGTCGGGGCCGTCATCGGCGAACGTGAAGCGCGCGCGGACATGCGGCGACAGCGGGCGGTCAGGGTCGCCGACCAGCAGTTGGCCGCTCATCCCGAGGTGCGCGAGCAGCGCCTCCTGCGGTGCCTCCGGCGGCGAGTCGCGGCCCGGCGGCGAGTCGCGGCCCGGCGGAAGGTGCGCCGGGGGCGTTTCCCCGGGGGACGGGGGGCCGTCCTGCCTGGCGACGCGGCCGGGTTGCGTGACTCCGTCGCCGAGAGGGAACCAGAGGTACTTGCCGCGGCGTTCCGCGCGCAGGAACGTGCGGCCGGCCATCGCGGCGGCGAACCCTTCGGATCCGGCGAGGTCCCGGCGCACCGCCCGGGCGTTCAGCACCGCGGCGCTCGCGACGGTCCGCCCCACGACATGCCGCTCAAGGCCCTCGCGGACCGTCTCCACCTCAGGCAACTCAGGCACGGCACCTCCAGGCCGCCACGCGGCGACCGCTCCTCGGCAGTTCCAGCGCCGCCAGTCCTAGCCCGGCCAGTTCTGACGCTCCGCCAGTCTTAGCGCTCCGCGCGACTCCCTGTCAGTCCCGACGCGATATTCCCTGTCAAGCCGGAGGTCCGTCCCCATATTCCGTGACAGCCCGCTGACACGCCTCTCCCCGCTGGCGGCGGCCAAGACCGCCTTCCGTTCACCGTGGCCAAGACGGTCCTCCGCTGACTGCCGCCGCCGCCAAGCAAGATCCTTCCGGCAAGATCTATGGCTTTTCGGCCCCCAGGGGGGCCGAAAAGCCATAGATCTTCAATAAGTGATCTTGATCGTGAGAAGTGATCATGAGCAGCGGGAGGCACGTGCTCCCGGGACAGCGCAGCCAACCAGTCGCGCAGCCAACCAGCGGCGCAGCCGAAAGCCTCCGGCGGTTAGCTCGGCGACGGGTCAAGAAGCCGACCGGGCGGCTGCGGCTAACCGGGCGCCTGCGGCTAGGCTGGTATTCGCGGCAAGGCTGACCTCTACCACTAGGCTGGCGTCCGCCACTAGGCTGGCGTCCGCCACCAAACCCAGGCGCGACGCCCTTGGCCAAAAGCCCAGGCCAGCGCCATTTCGAAGATCGAATGTCGGACCTAACCCGTAGGCTGGTGTGGCCCCCGGGCGGGTGGGGACTGACACGGAGCCATGACTGGTTTTCCGGGGCGGGGTGGTGGGGGCGGGGAGCTGTGGAGGCAGGGCCAGGCTAGGGCCGGGGGTGTTACGGGGCCGGAGAGCCGGGGGCCGGGTAGGGCGAGAACGGCTGCGGCGGGACCGCGTCGCGCAGGACGGGGGGCCTGCCGTCGGCCGCGACACCGCCGTTGACGGCCGCGTCCCCCGGATCCAGCGCAGCGGGTGCGGCGTTGGGCGGGGCGCCGACTCGTCCGGAATCCTGTTCCGCGGTGATCGTGCGGTAGGCGACCTCGGCCGCCAACTGCTCGGCGGCCTTCTTCGAGCGGCCCTCACCGGTGCCGAGTTCGTGGCTGCCCACCTTGACGATGGCGCGGAACAGCTTCTGGTGATCGGGCCCACTGTCCCGCACCACGTACTCGGGCACGCCGAGGCTGCGGTCGGCGGTCAGCTCCTGCAACGACGTCTTCCAGTCGAGGCCCGCGCCGAGCAGCGAGGACCGCGCGATGACCGGGTCGAAGAGCCGGTGGACGAGGTCGCTGGCCGCGCCGAGCCCGCAGTCGATGTACGTCGCGCCGATCACGGCCTCAAGCGTGTCGGCGAGGATCGACGGCTTGTCCCGGCCGCCAGTCCCCTCCTCGCCCCGCCCGAGCTTGACGAACGAGCCAAGGTGCAGATCGCGGGCCACCTCGGCGAGCGCGTTCATCTGGACCACGGCCGCGCGCAGCTTGGCCAGCTGGCCCTCGGGCAGGTCGGGGTTGCCGCTGTACAGGGTGGTCGTGACCACCAGGCTCAGCACCGAGTCACCGAGGAACTCAAGCCGCTCGTTGGTCGGCAGGCCGCCGTTTTCGTAGGCGTACGACCGGTGGGTCAGCGCACGCTCAAGGGTTTCGGCGGTGATGGGCACGCCGAGAGCGCACGACAGTTCGGCGGGGTCGCCCGCCTGGGTACTTTCCCCGTCATTACGTCGTCCGCTCACCGGCGCTCCCCGTTACATGCAGGCTCAGGCCGGATTCAGGACCTGCCGGCGGCGGTAGGTACCGCACGTCGGGCAGGCGGCGTGCGGCAGCTTCTGGCTGTGGCACTGCGGGCACTCGACCAGCGTCACCGGGGCAGCTTTCCACTGCGCGCGGCGGGAGCGGGTGTTGCTGCGGGACATTCGCCGCTTGGGAACAGCCACTTCGGCTCTCCTGTCAGTCTTCTACTCGGTCGTTAAGTTCAAGCTTTGCGAGGGCTCCCCAGCGGGGGTCCACCTGGGCGCCGTGCCTGTGCTCCGGGCCGGCGTCCGCGAGCCGCGCGCCGCACTCGGTGCACAGCCCGGGGCAGTCCTCCCGGCAGAGCGGTGAGAGCGGCAGTGCGAGCACCACCGCGTCACGGAACGCCGGCTCCAGGTTAAGAAAGTCGCCGTCGAGGAAACGCTCCTCGCCGTCGTCCTCATCCTCACCCGGGTCCGGCAGGTACCGGTAAAGCTCCTGGAAGCCGACCTCGATCAACGAGGCCAGCGGCTCCAGGCAGCGCGCGCACTCGCCCGTGAGCGGTGCGGTCGCCGAGCCGGTGACAAGCACCCCCTCGGACACCGCCTCGAACCGCAGGTCGAGAGCGACGTCACTGCCGGCCGGAACCAAGACTAGCCCAGAACCGAGACCGTCCGGCGCAGCCGCCGTACGGTGCTCGTCCTTGAACTCGCCTGGCCGCTTACCGAGCGCCCGCATGTCGAACGTGAAGTCACCGCTGCCACGGACGTGCGGGCGCAGCGGCTTGTTGCCTTGCGACACCTGACCTGCCTGACCCGCATCCTCGCCGTGTGCACCGGGCACCCCGCGCGCGACCGATTTATCGTTTTCCTTGGACATCACAGTTTATCGTGTAGCCGATTTTATCGTGTAGCCGATTGCCTTCGCCGACGGATCAGCGTACCCGGCGTCCTCGGCTATTCCCAACTCGGCTGCATCTCCTCCGGTGAAGCCGCGGACCGCCAGCCGCAACCACCAGATACGCACACGGCGCGGCGGGCGCCGTCCCGGGGCCAAGCCCCCGGCGAGGGGGCCCCGGGGGGATCATTCCCCCGGGAGAGATACAGCGAGGCGGGTGTGCAGACGGCCGAGTACTGGTTCCGGCACCAGGCCGCTGACGTCGCCGCCGTACTTGGCGACCTCCTTGACCAGGCTAGAGCTCAGGAACGAGTACTGCGGGTTGGTCGTCATGAACATCGTCTCGATCTTGGCGAGCCGGTAGTTCATCTGCGCCATCTGCATCTCGTACTCGAAGTCGCTGACCGCCCGCAGGCCCTTCACGATCATGTTGACGCCGTTCGCAACGCAGAAGTCCACGGTCAGGCCGTGGAAGCGCTCCACCCGGACGTTGCCGTAGCCGCGGGTGACCTCGCCCAGCATCTCGACCCGCTCGTCGACCGTGAACAGGGTCTTCTTGGTGATGTTGATGAGAACGGCGACGATCACCTCGTCATGCAGGCCGGCTGCACGGCCGATGATGTCCAGGTGACCGTTCGTCACCGGGTCGAACGAACCAGGGCAAACCACTCGCGCCACGCGGCATCACTCCTCATGCGCCCGGCTGGGCGTATCAAGCGACGGCCCCGGCACGGCTGCCCGCGTCTGCTCCGTTTGACCCGCGTCCGCGCCGCTGCCGTGCCAGCCATACCAGAAGGTCGCCTCACCGTACCGGCGCGACTTTCCCTGACCGTAGCCGGGGGGCCAGTCAACCGGTCCCGACCTGGTCGCCCGCTCCACCACGACCAGCGCGCCGCCCGCGAGCCACCCGCCGCTCGCCAGGAGTTCCAAGACCTCTCGGACGGCCTGGCCGGTGGCCGCGTACGGCGGGTCGGCGGTCACGAGGTCGTAGCCGGCGCCGGCGTGCGGGCGGGCGAGCAGGCGCTCCACCCGGTCGGTGGCCACCGTCGCGCCGGGCAGGCCCACCACCTTGACGTTGGCCCTGATCACCGCCGCCGCCCTCGCGTCGGACTCCACGAGCAGCACGCGCGCCGCGCCGCGCGACAGCGCCTCTAGGCCAAGCGCGCCCGACCCCGCGTACAGGTCCAGCACCCGCAGCCCGTCGAACCCGCCGAACTCGGACATGACCGAAGAGAACAGGCCCTCCCTGGCCCGGTCGCTCGTCGGCCGGGTGCCGTTGCCCGGCGGAACGCCGAGCCTGCGCCCGCCCGCCGCCCCGGCGATGATCCTCGTCATGCCGGCTAAGCCTTGTCCAGGAACTCGGCGCGGCGGTCGCCGAGGAAGTCGTCGATCGCCTCCTTCAGCGCCGGGTGGGCCTGGAGCTTCGGGTCGGCCGCGACCAGTGCCGCCGCGGCCTCGCGGGCCGTCGCGATCAGGTCCTCGTCCGCGAGCAGGCGCAGCAGCTTCAGGCTGCTGCGGCGGCCCGCCTGGGCGGAGCCGAGCACGTCGCCCTCGCGGCGCTGCTGCAGGTCGAGCCGGGAAAGCTGGAAGCCGTCGCCGGTCGCGGCGACCGCGTCGAGCCGTTCCCGCGCGGTACTGGCCGGCGGTGCCTCGGTCACGAGCAGGCACACGCCCGGGTTGCGGCCGCGGCCGACCCGGCCGCGCAACTGGTGGAGCTGGGAGACGCCGAACCGCTCGGCGTCCATGATCACCATGGCGGTCGCGTTGGGCACGTCCACGCCAACCTCGATCACCGTCGTCGAGACGAGGACATCGAGCTCGCCGCCGGCGAAGGCGGTCATCACCCGGTCCTTCTCGTCGGGGACGAGCCTGCCGTGCATGATGCCGACGCGCAGCCCGGCCAGCGGGCCACCTGCGAGCTCCGGTGCCACGTCGAGGACCGCGAGCGGCGGCCGGCGCGCATCCTCGGCGTCGTCTTGCTCCTCCCACCGGGAGGTCCGGGGGGGCGTCCCGGTGGGAGGCGGCGGCGAGGCGGCTCCGGTGCGCGTTTTTTTCGCACGTGACTCACCCGGAGCCCCGTCGTCCGGCTCGGGGGCATCGTCGCCGCCGCCGTCTTCGTCGCCGATGCGGGGGCAGACCACGTAGGCCTGGCGGCCGGCCGCGACTTCCTCGCGGACCCGCTGCCAGGCGCGGTCCAGGTAGTGCGGCCGCTCAACCGCCGGCACCACGTGCGTCGCGATCGGCGAGCGCCCGGCGGGGAGCTCCGCCAGCGTGGACACCTCAAGGTCGCCGAACACGGTCATCGCCACCGTGCGCGGGATCGGGGTGGCGGTCATCACCAGGACGTGCGGGCGGGCGCCCGCGCCCTTCTCCCGGAGCGCGTCGCGCTGCTCGACGCCGAACCGGTGCTGCTCGTCGATGACCACCAGGCCGAGGTCGGCGAACTGAACCTGGTCCTCAAGCAGCGCATGCGTGCCGACGAGGATGCCGGCGTCGCCGGTGAACACGTCGCTCAGCGCGCTGCGCCGTGCCCGCACGCCGGTCGAGCCGGTGAGCAGCGCCACCCGGGTCGCCCGCTCTCCGCCGCTGAGCTGCCCGGCCTCGCCTAGCTCGCCGAGGAGTGCGGTGATCGAGCGGTAGTGCTGCTGTGCGAGCACCTCGGTCGGCGCGAGCAGCGCGGCCTGGCCGCCCGCGTCCACCACCTGGAGCATGGCCCGCACCGCGACCACGGTCTTGCCCGAGCCCACCTCGCCCTGGAGCAGCCGGTTCATCGGGTAGGCGCAGGCCAGGTCGTGCGCGATGACCTCGCCGACCGACCGCTGCCCCTCGGTGAGGCTGAACGGCAGCCGCTGGTCGAACGCGGCGGCGATCCCGTCGCCGACGGCCGGGCGCGGTACCGCGGGCATCGCGGCGGCGGCGTGCCGCCGCTGGGCCAGCGCGGCCTGCATGGTGAAGGCCTCGTCCCACTTGAGGCGCTTGCGCGCCTGCCGCAGGTCCTCGCGGTCGGTCGGGCGGTGAATCGCCCTGATCGCCAGTTCCCGCGGCCACAGGCCGTGCTTCTCGCGCACCTCGGCGGGCAGCGGGTCCTCGCCGGCGTCCAGGGCCTCGAGCACCTCCGCGACGTGCCGGGAGATCGCCCAGGAGGTCAGCTTCGCGCTCGCCGGGTACACGGGGATCAGTTCCCTGGCGAATTCCTCGGCGAGCTCGGTGGTCAGCCGGTCGTCGGCGGCCGAGACCGGGAGCAGCTCGTACTCGGGGTGCACAAGCTGGCGGCGCCCGCGGAAGCTCGACACCGTGCCCGCGAAGAGGGCCAGCGTGCCCTGCTGCAGTTGCTTCGCGTGGAAGCCGACGCCGGCGAAGAACGTGAGCTGAAGCTTGCCGGTGCCGTCGGTGACGATGACCTCGAGGCGCTGCTTGGGCCCGCCGCGGCCCCGCGGCCCCTTCGGCCGCTGGCCCGGGACGTGGCCGCCGATCACCCCGGACGTGGCCACCTTGGCGAGCACGGTGACGTGGTCGTCCTCGCGCAGCGAGTCGAGCGGGGTCAGCTCGCCGCGGGTGTAGTAGCGGCGGGGGTAATGGCGCAGCAGGTCACCGACCGTCCGCAGGAAGAAGACCTTCTCGAACGTGTCGCTCGCCTTCTTGCCCAGCACCTGGGCCAAAGGATCGCTGAGCGTGGTCACGTGGCCTAGCATAGGATCGACCGCTGACATTCGGGCACACCATCCGGCACACAGCGCACTAGAAGTAGCCCTTCACGCCGTTGGCACGAGCCTGATTCCTGGCGCCTCGTTTCACCGCTTGGTTTCACGAACGGCGCGGCGTGGGGTAGGCTACGCAGGCCGCCTCAAGTTCCGTGCTGGTTAGACGCTGCCGGATGAGGCGCGGTCAGACTCTTCGTTCAATCCTACTTATGGAGGCAGCCGTGGCTTCCGTCTGCGACGTTTGCGGCAAGGGGCCGGGCTTCGGCAACAACGTGTCGCACTCGCACGTCCGCACCCGCCGTCGCTGGAACCCGAACATCCAGACCGTTCGGGCGATCGTGTCCGGCACGCCCAAGCGCCTGAACGTGTGCACCTCCTGCATCAAGGCAGGCAAGGTCGCTCGCTAGTGCTCGAGGCGGCCCCGGTGCGCGGAAAACGCGCACCGGGGGCGCCTTAGCCGTATCTCCCGGGGGGCCGCCCCTCGGACCCGTTTGCTTTGTCGCGAGCCGGTGCGTCCCCCTGGGACGCACCGGCTCGCACTGTGTCCGGACACGGTCCGCCCGGGCCGCCCTGGGGCTTAGCGGAAGTGCTGCCAGCCTGGCGGGCCCTCGTGCGGGGTGTCGTCCACGGTGACGCCGGCGCCCGGGCGGACTTCGCCGATGACGTGCCATCGCGCGGGCAGGACCGTGCCCGGGGGGAACGCGGCGGTCAGTGAGTGATCTTCGCCGCCCGTGAGCACCCATTCCAGGGCGATGCCGGCGCTTGACCGCGGCCCGGCGGACTTCGCCGCCGGCAGCAGTGCCGCGGCTTCGCGAAGCGCGGCGCCCGGGGTCAGGGCCGCGCCGCTGAGGTTGACGCGGACGCCGCTTGCCTCGGCCACGTGGCCGAGGTCGGCGAGCAGGCCGTCGCTGACGTCGATCATCGCGGTCGCCCCGAGGATCGCCGCTTCCCGGCCCGCGTCGTAGGGAGGCGCGGGCCGCAGGTGCGTGCGCACGAGTTCCGCCAGCGCGGCGGGGAGCCGCGCTGCCGCTGGTGCCGCCTCCGGGCCGCTCGCGCCGCCGTCCGCGACGGCGTCCCGCGCCTCGCCCCTGTCCGCAGGGCCCACCGCGCCTGCCCGCAGGAGCGACAGGCCGGCCGCCGAATGGCCGAGCGTGCCCGCGACCGCGATCACGTCGCCGGGCCGGGCGCCCGAGCGGAGGACCGGCGCGCGGCCTTCCAGGTCGCCGAGCGCGGTTACGGACACGGTGACCGAATCCGCGCGGGCCGTGTCCCCGCCGACGATGCCTGCCCCGGCCCTGGTCGCCTCGGCCGCCAGTCCCGACGCCAGGTCCGTGGCCCAGCGGGCCGGCAGCGTGCCTGGCGCGGCGAGGGCGACGAGCAGGGCCGTGTTCACCGCCCCCATCGCCGCGATGTCGGCCAGGCTGCGCGCCGCGGCCTTCACGCCGACGTCATAGGCCGAGGACCAGTCCCGGCGGAAGTGCCTGCCCTCGATCACCATGTCGACCGCCGCGACGACACTGCCCGACGGCGCGCTGACCACCGCCGAGTCGTCGCCGATGCCGACCCGGGTCAGTGCGCCGGCGGGCATCCGCGCCTTGAGGGCCGCGATGACCCCCCACTCCCCTAGGTCCGCGACGGACCCGTGCTCCCCAGCGATCTCACGCCTCCCCCGGTCAGCCGCACCTTTCGGACGCCTACGATCGGACGCCTAAGCCTAGCCAGCCTGCCCGGCCGCCGGCCGCCCCGGGCGGTGTCCGGGCTGGCCGGGATGCCGCCGTGACCGCGGCCGGCCGGCGCGACGCCCGGACGTTCGTGCATCCGTTGTGTGCAGACGCACGCGCACCGGTAAAACCCCTAATATCCCAGGAAAACTGCCGACCAGGCTGAAACAGGTCTGGACCACTGCGATACCGTGACAGTTCAGGGCAGCACTCGTACGCTGTCCCCAGGAGGACGCCATGGTGCAGGCATACATCCTCGTCCAGACGGAGGTCGGCAGAGCCGCCGACGTGGCCCGGCAGATCGCGGAGATCGCTGGAGTCATGCAGGCGGAGGATGTCACCGGTCCCTACGACGTCATCGTGCGCGCACGCGCCGAGAACGTGGACGAGCTAGGCAAGCTGGTCGCGGCCCAGATCCAAGCGGTCGAGGGCATTACGCGGACCTTGACCTGCCCGGTGGTGCGGATCTAGCCCCGGTAAGGCGTCGGCCAGGAGCTCCGCCGCCAGGGCGGTCGTCCGCGGGCCCGCGCCGAGAGTGAGCGCCGCGCGCAGGTCCTCGGGGGTGTCGACGTCCCTGCGCAGCCCGGTCATGTCGTCGAGTTCCAGCTCAACAGCGCCGGACGCGGCGTGCCGCGCCCGGGAGGCCCCGCCGAAGAGCGGGCGGAACTCGCCGCCAGGCGGCACCGCGTACAGCGTCGTCCCGATGCCCGCGGCGTCCGGCACGAACGCCGCGCGGTCCTGCGCGCCGCCGGCCGCGGCGGCGCGCAGGACCGCCGCCAGTTCCCCGGGCCGCAGCGCGGGCAGGTCGGCCGTCAGCGCGGCGAGCCCGGTCCCCGGCCAGCGCCGGGCCGCGACCGCCGCGCCGTGCCGCAGCGCGGCGTTCAGGGCGTCCTGCACGCCGAGATCGCCGGCGACGCCGCGTGGCGCGCCGCCGGCCCCGGCGGGGCGCCCCGCCGGATCGGCCACGATGATCGCGCCGAGCCCGGCGAGCAGCGGCCCGGCCACGGGGTCGGACGTGACGACAACCACCCGCGCCACCGGCGGGCAGGCCAGCACGGCGGCCACCGTGTCGGACGCGAGGGCGAGCGCGAGTTCCCCGCGCCGGTCGCCGGCCAGGACGGCGAGCCGGGACTTGGCCCGGGCGAGTACCTTGACTGGCAGCAGAACTGTCCAGCCAAAGCGGGCTGACCTAGACATCAGGCGGGACCTTGCTCTTTTTCACCATGCCGGACCTGCCGGCCGGGGGATGAAGGCGAGGAGAGCGGGTTCCCGGGCAAACTTGGGAGCATGGGGTGCGGAACCGGATCATGGAAGGCCTGTCGTAGATGAGCAAGTCTTATTCGCCTGCCTGGCGGCTGTTCACGGTCATAGTGTTTCGCCCCCTCATCCACGCACTGGTCAGGAACAAGTGGGCGGGACAGGAGAACATTCCCAAGACCGGCCCGGTGATCCTCGCGCCGAACCACATGTCGTACGCCGACTGGGGCACCGACTGCGTGTTCTTCTACGGTGCCGGACGCTACCCGACGTTCATGATCAAGGCCTCCGCTTTCAAGGTGAAGTTCATCGGGAGGCTGCTCTACGGCTGCGGCCAGATCCCGGTCAACCGGGGCGCCAAGGACGCGGCGCAGGCGCTGCGGCAGGCCGAGGACGCGCTGAAGGAAGGCGCGGCGGTGATCATCTACCCCGAGGGCACCGCCACCCGCGACCCGGGCCTGTGGCCGATGGTCGGCAAGACCGGCGTCGCCCGGCTCGCCCTCACGACCGGCGTCCCGGTGATCCCGGTCGCGCGCTGGGGTACCCAGAACGTCCTCCCGTACGGCAGCACGAAACCCAAGCTGTGGCCACGGCAAACCGTCCGTACCGTAGCAGGCAAGCCCGTCGACCTGTCCGCATGGGCCGGCAAGCAGACCTCGGCGAAGGCCCTGCGCGCCGCCACCGACGCGATCATGGCCGACGTGACGGCCCTGCTGGCCTCCCTGCGCGACGAGCAGCCGCCCGCCGTCTCGTACGACCCCGCGAAGTCAAAGCCGCAGCAGCCGTCACTCGAAGCCGATCCTGGTTCCTCGTGAAGGCGGCCGTTCTCGGCGCGGGGTCGTGGGGAACGACGTTCGCGCAGGTCCTTTGCGACGCGGGCACGCCGGTCACGCTGTGGGCGCGCGGCACGGAGGTCGCCGCGGCGGTCACCCGCCTCCACCAGAACCCCCGGTACCTGCCCGGTATCACGCTGCCGGCGACGCTGACCGCGACGACGGACATCGCCGAGGCGCTGGACGGGGCGGACCTCGTGGTGCTCTCGGTGCCGGCCCAGACCCTGCGGGCGAACCTGACCGCGTGGGCGCCGCTCGTCCCCGGCGAGTCCCTGCTCGTCTCCCTGATGAAGGGCATCGAACTCGGCTCGCGCAAGCGGATGAGCGAGGTCATCCGCGAGGTCCTCGATGTTCCCGCCGCCCGCGTCGCGGTGGTCTCCGGGCCGAACCTGGCGCGGGAGATCGCCGAGCGGCAGTTCGCCGCGTCGGTGGTGGCCTGCTGCGACGAGCTGTCGGCCCAGTTGCTGCAGCGGGCCTGCCACACCGACTACTTCCGGCCCTACTGGAACACCGACGTGCTCGGGTGCGAGCTCGGCGGGGTGGTGAAGAACGTCATCGCGCTCGCGGTCGGCATGGGGGTCGCGCTCGGCCTCGGCGACAACACCAAGGCGATGCTGATCACCCGCGGGCTCGCCGAGATAGCGCGGCTCGGGGAGGCGATGGGCGCGGACCGCAGGACCTTCGCCGGACTGGCCGGGATGGGCGACCTGGTGGCGACCTGCTCGTCGCCGCTGTCGCGGAACCGGCGGTTCGGCGAGTACCTGGGGCAGGGCCTGAACGTCGCCCAGGCCAAGGAGCTGACCACGCAGACCGCCGAGGGCGTCACGTCCTACGCCCCCGTGCTTGAACTCGCTCGCAAGCACGGCGCGGAGATGCCGATCACCGAAGTCGTCGGCGCGGTTATCACCGGCAGGCTGACCGTCGGCGACGCCGCGGCCGTGCTCATGTCCCGCTCCGCCAAGCCGGAGTGGTACGGCGCCGAGTTACCGGAGGGGCGGCCCGCGTCCCCTCCGGGAGTGACCTGTGTGTACCGCCCGCCCGGGGCAGACGCGGTCCGCTAGTGTTCGCTACGGGGGAATAGCTTGACCTTTCTTGGAGCCTGAGAAGTGGATATAGCTCGACGGCAGCTCGGGGAGAACACCGGGGCGGTGCACCTGCCGCCGCCGCCCGAGACCGCGCAGCGGCCGGCTGGCACGCCCGTCTACCGGACCGCCGGCTGGGCGTTCTCCTCGGCGCAGGAGTACGCGGCCGTGCTCGGCGACCAGGTACCCGGCTACAGCTACAGCAGGATCGACAACCCGACGGTCGACGCGTTCGCCCGGGCCGTGGCCGCCCTGGAAGGCGCCAACCTGCAGCGCTGGCCCGCGGCCCAGGCGTTCGCGTCGGGGATGGCGGCGATCTCCGGGGTGTTCTGGGCGTTCGCCCGGGCGGGCGCGCACGTGGTGGCTCCCGCTGCCGTCTACGGCGGCACCTACAGCCTGCTGCGCAACGTCATGACCAGGTTCGGGGTCGAGACTGACTTCGTCGACATCACCGACCTCGACGCGGTGCGCATGGCCATGCGGCCCGCGACGCGGATCATCTTCGCGGAGACGATCGCGAACCCGACGACGGCGGTGGCCGACCTGCGGCAGCTCGCGGAGATCGCGCACTCGGCGGGAGCGATGCTCGTCGTGGACTCGACGCTCGCGCCGCCGGTGATCTGCCGGCCGCTCGAGCACGGCGCCGACCTCGTCATCCACTCCGCGACCAAGTACATCGGCGGGCACTCGGACGTCACCGGCGGCGTGGTCACCGGGTCCCTTGAGCTGATCGGGCAGATCCGCGCGACGCGGATCGACACCGGGGGCTCGCTCTCGCCCGACGACGCGTTCCTGCTGCGGCGGGGGCTTGAGACGCTGCCCGTGCGGGTGCGCCGCCAGTGCGCGACGGCCTCGGTGTTCGCCGCCACGCTCGCCAAGCACCCGGCGGTCGCCTACGTCGACTACCCCGGCCTGGCGACGCACGCGGGCCACGAGCTGGCCCGGCGGACGTTCGACGCCGGACCCGAGGGGGTGCGGTTCGGCGCGATCGTCACCGTCACGCCCTTCGGCGGCCGCGAGGCCGGGCTCGCGTTCGCGAGCGCGCTGCGGCTGGCGGTCCCGGCGTCCTCGCTCGGCGGCACGCACACGGTCGTTTCCCACGTCGCGTCGACAACGCACCGCCAGTTCGACGACCGGGCCCTGGCGGCCGCCGGCATCGACGCGGGCGCGGTCCGCTTCTCTGTGGGCCTGGAAGACGCCGAGGACCTGATCAGCGACGCGTTCGTCGCCCTTGAGACCCTCGGCCGGCCCAGCCGCAACGGAGAAGGCTGAGGTGCGGGCGGAGCAGCGGCCCGTTCGGTATTCCCGTGGCCGGCCCACCGGTTCGCGAGCGGACCGCGCAACCGCGCACACCTGGACTTAATGACTAGGAACCATGCACTGGCTGGTCAGCGGCTAACATCTTCGGGTTGACCGAACTGTCTTTTCCTGCCTTGCTGTGAGGAGCTGACCGGCCAGGGGCATCAGGAAAAGGCAGTTCGCCAGAGCAGCGGAGGTGGTGCATGGGATCGGCGCGCAAGGTCCGGGTCGCGGTGGTGTTCGGGGGGCGGAGCGCTGAGCACGCGGTGTCGTGCGCGAGCGCTGGGCTGGTGCTCGGGGCCATTGACCGGGACCGCTACGAGGTCGTGCCGATCGGCATCGCACGCGACGGGCGGTGGGTGCTGACCTCGGGAGACCCCGCGCGGCTCGCGCTTTCTCCCGGGACGTCGCCGTCCGTGGAGGCGGTGGCGGAGCCCGGGGTGTCCGTGACGCCCGCGGCCGGCCCGGGCGGCGGGACGCTGGTGTTCAGCGGTCCCGCCGCCGTGCCGCCGGAACTCGGCCAGGTCGACGTCGTGCTGCCGTTGCTGCACGGGGCCTACGGCGAGGACGGGACGATCCAGGGGCTGCTCGAGATGGCCGGGATCCGGTACGCGGGTGCCGGGGTGCTCGCCTCGGCCGCCGGCATGGACAAGGAGTACATGAAGCTCATGTTCGCCACTCGGGGGCTGCCGGTCGGGCCCTACGTCGTGGTGCGGGACAGGGACTGGGGCACCTCGCCGTCGTCGCTTGAGCGCAAGCGGGTGTTCGACGAGGTCGCCGAGCTCGGCTGGCCGGTCTTCGTCAAGCCGGCCCGGGGCGGGTCGTCGATCGGGACGTCGCGGGTCGACTCGCCCGACGGGCTCGAGGCGGCGATCGAGGAGGCACGGCGGTACGACAGGAAGGTACTGGCCGAGGCCGCGATCACCGGCGCCGAGGTGGAGTGCGCCGTGCTCGAAGGGGCCGACGGCGGGCCGCCCGAGGCGTCCGTGCCCGGCATGATCGTCGTCGACCCGCACTCCGCCTGGTACGACTTCGAGGCCAAGTACCTGGCGCCGGAATCGAAGATGGAGATCCCCGCGCCGATCCCGCTGGACGCGGCCGAACGGGTGCGCTCGCTGGCCTGCGCGGGGTTCGACGCGATCGGGTGCGAGGGGCTCGCCCGGGTGGACTTCTTCTACACGCCGGCCGGCGAGGTCATCGTGAACGAGATCAACACGATGCCCGGCATGACGCCCTCGTCCGGGTTCCCGGTGATGTGGGCGGCCAGCGGGCTGCCGCTGCCGCGGCTCATCGACAGGATCATCGCCACCGCGCTCGCCAAGCCCGGCGGGCCGTCGTAGCCCGTGGCCTCGTCACGGGCCTGCCCGGGCCCCGCACGGGCCGCTGAAGGGCCAGACAACGCACGGCGGCACCGGAGATCCCCCCGTGCCGCCGTGCGTTACTGCCCGCAGCCCTCGCGTGGCCTGGCTAGACCGGCTACTTCTTCTTGGCGGCCGGCTTCGCCTCGCCGGGCTTGCCGCCGTTGACCAGCGCCTTGAAGTCCGCGCCGGGGCGGAACTTGGGCACCGACTGGGCGGCCACCTGGATCTCGGCACCGGTGGCGGGGTTCCGCGCGACGCGGGCCGGGCGCTCGCTCTTCTCGAAGACGCCGAAGCCGGTGATGGCGACCTTGTCGCCGTCCGCCACCGCCGACTGAATGGTCTCAAGGACCGCGTTCAGCGCCTCGGTCGCGGACTTCTTGTCCCCCAGGCGACCCGAGAGCGCGTCGATCAAATCACGCTTGTTCATATTCACTCCTGCGTTCCCCCACGGGAGGCCGCGCTCGCGGCTTCTTGCCTGGGCCGCGACCCCTGACCAGCCCGAAATTAGGCGATCAAGCCCGACTACACAATAACCCCAGCGAATATTGCCCGGCGTGTCGGGCCTTTTCAGAGGCGGTTTTTCGATGCCGACCGGATATTTCATGACATTTCGGACAGGTATCGTGCCTGGTGAGAGCGGGTGCGCGGACAGCGGCTCCGGCGCGGCTCCGGCGCGGCAGGCTCGGTCCGGTACCCGGGGGGCCGCGGCTGAGCGCCCCCAACGCGAGATGGCGGATCGTTGAGAGCAACGGGTTGCTCCCAACGATCCGCCATCAGCGGACTCGAAGCCCCGGCGAGGGGGCTACGGGGGAGAGACAGTCTCCCCCCGTGATCGGGGGGACCGGGGGACGGCCCCCGGGGGGAGAGACAGTCTCCCCCATGATTTGGGGGTCCCCGGGGGGATCATTCCCCCGGGAGATAACACCGTCGCCGGGAGGAACGACGGGCGGGTGGCCTCGAAGGCGGAGATCTGGTCCTCGTGGCGGAGGGTCAGGCCGATGTCGTCCAGGCCCTCCATGAGGCGCCAGCGGGTGTAGTCGTCGATCTGGAACGGCTCCACCAGGTCCTCGGCGAGGCCGCCGCCGACGACCCGCACCTCGCGGGCGTCGAGGTCGACCGTGACCTGCGCCGGCGGCACGCCCTCGGACGCGTCCTGGATGAGCGCGACGACCTTCTCCGGGAGCACCACCGGGAGCAGGCCCGCCTTGGTGGCGTTGTTGCGGAAGATGTCGCCGAACCGCGGCGCGATCACCGCGCGGAACCCGTAGTCGAGGAGTGCCCAGACCGCGTGCTCGCGCGACGACCCGGTGCCGAAGTCCGTGCCCGCCACGAGGATCGTCGCGCCGGAGTAGCGCTCCTGGTTCAGGACGAACGACGGGTCCTCGCGCCAGGCGGCGAACAGGCCGTCGCCGAACCCCTCGCGGGTGACCCGCTTGAGGTACACGGCCGGGATGATCTGGTCGGTGTCGACGTTGGTGCGCCGCAGCGGCACGGCGCGCCCGGTGTGCGTAACGAACGGTTCCATAGTGGTCCGGGTCTCCTTACAGGTCTGCGGGGGCGGTGAGGCGGCCGGTGACGGCCGTTGCGGCGGCGACGACCGGCGACACCAGGTGCGTGCGGCCGCCCTTGCCCTGGCGGCCCTCGAAGTTGCGGTTGGAGGTGGAGGCGGAGCGCTCCCCCGGCTGGAGCGTGTCCGGGTTCATGCCCAGGCACATGGAGCAGCCGGCCGAGCGCCACTCCGCGCCCGCCGCGGTGAAGACCTCGTTGAGGCCCTCGGCCTCGGCCTGCGCGCGGACCTGCATCGACCCGGGGACGACGAGCATGCGGACCCCGTCGGCGACCTTGCGGCCCTTGATGACGCCGGCGGCGGTGCGCAGGTCCTCGATCCGGCCGTTGGTGCAGGAACCGACGAAGACCGTGTCGACCTTGATCTCCTTCAGCGGGGTGCCGGCGGTCAGGCCCATGTAGGTCAGCGCCCGCTCGGTGCCGTTCGGGTCCTTGGTCTCCCCCGGCGCGGGCACGCTCGCGCCGAGCGGCAGCGCCTGGCCCGGGTTCGTGCCCCAGGTGACGTACGGGGTGAGCCTGGTGGCGTCGATCGTGACCTCGTGGTCGAAGACCGCGCCCTCGTCGGTGACCAGCGACTTCCAGTATTCGACGGCCGCGTCCCAGTCGGCACCCTGGGGCGCGTGCGGGCGGCCCCTGAGGTAGTCGAACGTGGTCTCGTCCGGGGCGATGAGCCCGGCCCGCGCGCCCGCCTCGATGCACATGTTGCAGACGGTCAGCCGGCCCTCCATGGACAGCGACCTGATCGCCTCGCCGCGGTACTCGACGATGTAGCCCTGGCCGCCGCCGGTGCCGATCTGGGCTATGATCGCGAGGATCAGGTCTTTCGCGGAGACGCCCTCGGGCAGCGCGCCCTCGATGTTGATCGCCATGGTCTTCGGCTTGAGCTGCGGCAGCGTCTGCGTCGCGAGGACGTGCTCGACCTCGCTGGTGCCGATGCCGAACGCGATCGCGCCGAACGCGCCGTGCGTCGAGGTGTGCGAGTCGCCGCAGACGATCGTCATGCCCGGCTGGGTGAGGCCGAGCTGCGGGCCGATGACGTGCACGATGCCCTGGCTGGCGTCGCCCATCGGGTACAGCCGGACACCGAACTCGCCGGCGTTCCTGCGCAGCGTCTCGAGCTGGATGCGGGAGACCGGATCGGACACCGGGCTGCCCGGGCCCTCGATCGGCGCGCCCGGGCCGATGCCGGGGTTGGTCGGGACGTTGTGGTCCTCGGTCGCGAGCGTGAGGTCGGGCCGCCTTACCTTGCGGCCGGCGGCGCGCAGCCCGTCGAAGGCCTGGGCGCTGGTGACCTCGTGCACGAGGTGCAGGTCGATGAAGAGCAGGTCGGGCTCACCCTGCTGGCTGCGCACCACATGGGCGTCCCAGATCTTCTCCGCGAGCGTGCGAGGCGCGCTGCTCATGCGGGTCTCCTTAGTAGCCAGAATTTGCATCTCACGATTTGAGACGGCAGTATCAGTACATGAGCGATACTACCGCCCACGGTCACGAGCACCCGAGCCAGTTGCCCATTCGTCTCAGCATTTGAGACAGCAATATCACATTATGGACAACTCACCGCAGGGACCCCGCAGGGTCCTCCCTCCAGCGGACCGCCAACGGCAACCACCGGAAACGTACTCGGCGCCGCAGGCGCCGTCCCGGGGCGAAGCCCCGGCGAGGGGGCGACGGGGGAGGGACTCCCCCGTACCCGGGGGGGTCACCGGGGGGACGGCCCCCGGGGAAGACACAGACTCGGCGCCGCAGACGCCGTCCCGGGGCGAAGCCCCGGCGCGGGGGCGACGGGGGAGGGACTCCCCCGGGGGAAACAACAGCGGCGTGGGGGTGCTCGACAAGGCCGTCTCCGTGCTGGCCGCCGTGGAGGGCGGGCCCGCGAGCCTCGCCCAGCTCGTCGCGGCGACCGGGCTGGCCCGTCCCACCACGCACCGGATCGCGGTCGCCCTTGAGCACCACCGGCTGCTCGCGCGGGACGTGCAGGGCCGGTTCGTCCTCGGCCCCCGGGTCGCCGAGCTCGCCGCGGCGGCCGGCGAGGACCGGCTGCTCGCGGTCTCCCAGCCGGTGCTGATCCAGCTGCGCGACGTCACCGGGGAGAGCGCGCAGCTGTACCGCTACGCCGGGGGCAGGGGAGGCGGCGAGGTGCGGGTCTGCGTGGCCGCCGCCGAGCGGGCGAGCGGGCTGCGGGACACCGTGCCGATCGGCGCCGCGCTGCCGATGACCGCGGGCTCGGCGGCGCAGGTGCTGCTCGCCTGGGAGGAAGGCGAGCGGATGCACCGGGGCCTGCGCGGTGCCAAGTTCACCGCCACCACGCTCGCGGGCGTGCGGCGGCGCGGCTGGGCGTCGAGCGCCGCCGAGCGGGAGATCGGCGTGGCCTCGGTCTCCGCCCCGGTGCGCGGCACGGGCGGCAAGGTGCTGGCCGCCGTTTCCGTCTCGGGCCCGATCGAGCGCCTGACCCGCTCCCCCGGCCGGCTGCACGCGGCCGCGGTCGTCGCGGCCGGCGAGCGCATCGGCGAGCTGCTCCGGGCCGACACCAGCCACCACTCCTGACATAACAATTCCCTCGGCATCCCCCTCGATGGGGTGTCATCAGCCACAACAGTGGCATCAAAAAGTGAGTTTCTTCACAAAAAGGATAAAAGTCACTCCATCTAAGGATCACTGGTGCTACCGCTTTCCCGCCTTCCGGTTTTAGCCTCGAAGCTAGTGCGCTGCCGCGCAGTGAACCGAGGAGAGGTGCGCGATGTCGGGGCGAGTACAGGGATGAAAGTTGCCGTCGTTAAGGAGAGCGCGCCGGGGGAACGGCGTGTCGCCCTGGTACCGGAGACCGTGCAGAAACTGGGCCAGGGCGGGTTTGAGGTACTCGTCGAGCGAGGAGCCGGGGATGCCGCCTGGTTTCCGGACGACGCGTACACGGCGGCCGGAGCGACCATCGCCGCCGCGGACGAGCTGTACGCGGCGGCCGACGTCGTCTTGACGGTAACCCGCCCGGAACCGGGCAGGCTGCGGGCCGGGCAGGCCGTAATCGGGATGCTCGGGCCGCTCACCGACCCGCAGCTGGCCCGCGCCCTCGCGGAGCGCGGCGTGACCGCGATCTCGCTCGACGGGCTGCCGCGTACCCTGTCCCGGACGCAGGGCATGGACGCGCTGTCCTCGCAGGCCAACGTCGCCGGGTACAAGGCCGCGCTCGTCGCCGCCGAGGCCTACGGCCGGTTCTTCCCCCTGCTGATCACCGCGGCGGGCACGGCCCGGCCGGCGAAGCTGCTCGTGCTCGGCGCCGGCGTGGCCGGGCTGCAGGCGATCGGCACCGCCCGGCGGCTCGGCGCCCAGGTCAGCGGCTACGACGTGCGTCCCGCGTCCAAGGGCGAGGTCGAGTCCCTCGGCGCGGCGTTCATCGAGCTGTCGGTCAGCGCCGCCGGCGAAGGCGGCTACGCCCGCGAGCTCACCGCGGCGGAGCGGGACACCCAGCAGGCGGAACTGGCCGGGCACATCGCCAGGCACGACGTGATCATCACGACCGCGCAGGTGCCGGGGCGGCGGCCGCCGCTGCTCGTCACCGCCGACGCGGTCGCCGCGATGGCGCCCGGGTCGGTGATCGTGGACATGGGATCGAGTTCGCTCGGCGGGAACGTCGCGGGCTCCGTGCCCGGACAGGCCGTCGTCACGGACAACGGCGTCACCGTCATCGGGGCGGAGAACCTCGCGGCCACGGTCCCGACCGCCGCCTCGAACGCCTACTCGCGCAACGTCAGCGCCCTGCTGCTGGCGCTGGTCGGCGACGACGACCAGGGCCGGAAGGCGCTGCGGATCGACACCACCGACGAGATTCAGGCCGGCGTCGTCGTGGCGCACGGCGGCGAAGTGGTCCACCCCGCCGTGGCGAAGCTGCTCGCCGCGGAAACCGCGAACCAAGGGAGCTAGCGATGTCGACCGCGCTGGTCACGGACCTCACCATCTTCGTGCTCGCCCTGCTCGTCGGCATCGAGGTCATCGGCAAGGTCCCCGCGACCCTGCACACGCCGCTGATGTCCGCGGCCAACTCGATCCACGGCATCGTCCTGGCCGGCGCGCTGCTGGTCGGCCTCACCGCGCACAACGCGGTCGGCTACGTGCTCGCGTTCATCGCCGCGTTCTTCGCCGCCGCCAACGTGGTCGGCGGGTACGCGGTGACCGGCCGGATGCTGAAGATGTTCCGCCGTAAGGCCCAGCCGCCGGCCCCCGCCGCGCCGGGCCAGCCGCCCGCGCAGGCGAAGTCCGGGATCCCGGCCCAGACCGCCCCGAACGCCCGGTCGTAAGGGGAGTCGGAAATGAACACCTTTACCACGAACATCCAGCTTGTCTACGTGCTGGCCGCGGCGTGCTTCGTCGTCGGGCTGCACCTGATGAACTCCCCCGCGACCGCGCGGCGCGGCAACCAGGTCTCCACCGCCGGCATGGCGATCGCGGTCGTGATCACGCTGGTGCTGCTGATCCACCAGGGCTCGGTGACCGGGGTCGGCTGGACCGTGCTGATCGTCGGCGCGCTGCTCGGCTCCCTGGCCGGGCTGTGGTCGGCACGGCGCGTGCAGATGACCGCGATGCCGCAGCTCGTGTCCATGTTCAACGCGGTCGGCGGCGGCGCGGCCGCGCTCGTCGCGGTCTACGAGTACATCCACGACGAGTCCGCGCCCGGCGGGGTCCTCGGCGCCACGTCGGTCTTCACCGTGCTCGACGTGCTCATCGGCTCGGTGACGTTCACCGGGTCCCTGATCGCGGCGGGAAAGCTGCAGGGCGTCATCACGGGACAGCCGGTGATCTTCCGCGGCGGGCGCGCGCTCAACGCGGCCCTCGCGGTGATCGCCCTCGGCACCGGCGCGTTCATGTTCACCACGGCGTCGCTGCCCGCCCTGCTCATCTTGGTGCTCGCCTCGCTGGCGTTCGGGGTCATGATGGTGCTGCCGATCGGCGGCGCGGACATGCCGGTCGTGATCTCGCTGCTCAACGCGTTCACCGGCACCGCCGTGGCCATGGCCGGGTTCGTCGTCAGCAACTGGGCGCTGATCGTGGCGGGCGCGCTGGTCGGGGCGTCCGGCGGGATCCTCACCAAGCTCATGGCCGACGCGATGAACCGCTCCCTCGCCAACATCATCATCGGCGGGTTCGGCACCGGGGACACCACCGTCGCGGCCGTGGTGAGCGGGGACACCGCCGTCAGGTCGATCGCGGCCGACGACGCCGCCATCCAGCTCGCCTACGCGAGCAAGGTGATCATCGTGCCCGGCTACGGCCTGGCCGCCGCCCAGGCGCAGCACGGCGTCGCGGAACTGGCGTCGCTGCTGGAGTCGCGCGGCATCGAGGTGTCCTACGCGATCCACCCGGTCGCCGGTCGGATGCCCGGCCACATGAACGTGCTCCTCGCCGAGGCCAACGTGCCGTACCCGCTGCTGAAGGAGATGGACGAGATCAACCCGGAATTCGCCCGGGCGGACGTGGCCCTGGTCATCGGCGCCAACGACGTGACCAACCCGGCCGCCCGCCGGGCGGGCACGGCGATCTCCGGCATGCCGATCCTCGACGTCGACCACGCCAAGTCCATCATCGTGATCAAGCGGTCGATGGGAACGGGCTACGCGGGCATCGACAACGAGCTGTACGTCAACCCGAAGACCAGCATGTACTTCGCCGACGCGAAGAAGGCCCTCGCCGAGATGACCGCGGCGGTCAAGACACTGGTCGGCTGAACACCGGTCGGCTGAACACTGGCCGGCTAACGGAAGTTTCCTGCGGGGCAACGGGGGAAGCACGTATGTTCGGGGGGCGTGCCCCTCCGGGAGACCACAGCATGCCCTTTGTCTACACCACGAATCTGTCCGAGGTCCGAGCCCTCGCGGAGCAGCAGGCCAGAATGGCCGGCCTGCCCGACGAACGTGTCGTCGACTTCGTGATCGCGGTCGGCGAGGTAGCCGGGAACACGGTCCGGCATGCCAAGTCACCCGGGTCCATGCGGATCTGGTCGGATGGCAAGCAGGTCATCTGCGAGATCAGGGACGCGGGGGTCATCGCGGACCCGCTGGCCGGCTCGGCGCCGCCGCCGCGTGACGCCGACGGCGGCCACGGGCTGTGGCTCGTCAACCAGGTTTGCGACCGGGTTGACCTGCACTCCGACTCCGCGGGCACGGTGATCAGGATGTACATGTCCCTGCCCTGAGGGACCATGGCGAAGCGGTCCCCACCGGAACCGTTCCGGTGCCCCGCCTCAGATGTAGCCTTGGGGCGAATGAGCTTGACTAGTTACTAATGCGAGGAAGCAAACTCGTGGACGCTGGCAATAGCAGGACGCGCATGGCGGACTACCTGCGCGACCACCATGACAAGATCGTCGGGCGGTGGAGCGAACTGGTGCTGGCCCAGGTACGCGGCCGCACCTCCCTGGATGAGGTACGGCGCGAACTCGCCGACCTTTACTCGCTTATCGTGCGGGTGCTCTCCGACGCGGACGACCACGCCGCGGGAGAACTGCGGGCGGCCCTTGACGAGCTTTCCCGCAGCCGGGCCAGGGACGGCTACACGCCGCGCGAGACGGCCATCGGGATGCTCGCCCTCAAGGAGGCCGTCTACGAGTTCGTGGCGGACACCGCCGAGCTGGTACCCGAGTTTCTCGTGCTCTCCCGGATGATCGACGACCTCGGGCTGCGCACCTTCGAGGCGTACTCCGCCGCGCGCGAGCAGATCATCTCCGACCAGTCCACCTCGATGCTTGAGCTGTCCACTCCCGTCGTGCGGCTGTGGGAGGGCATCATCGCGGTGCCCCTCGTCGGCACGCTCGACTCGGCCAGGGCCCAGCTGGTGATGGAGAAGCTCCTCGACGAGCTCGTGGCCACCAGCGCGGACCACGCGGTGATCGACATCACCGGCGTGCCGACCGTGGACACCGAGGTCGCGCAGCACCTGCTCAAGACAGCGGCCGCGGTCCGGCTGCTGGGGGCGGAGTGCACGATCTCCGGGATCAGGCCGCAGGTCGCGCAGACGATCGTGTCGCTCGGCATCGAGTTCGGCGACATCGCCACGAAGGCGAACCTCGCCGACGCCCTCGCGCTCGCGCTGCGCCAGGCGGGGATGAAGGTCGTGCCCGTCGCATGAGAAGGGTGCGCTGATGGAGCGGGTGCCGATCTTGAAGATCGGGCGGACGCTGTTCGTGTCCATCCAGATCGAGCTGCAGGATGACACCGTCGTCCGCCTGCAGGAGGACCTGGCCGACGAGCTGTCCGCCACCGGGGCACGCGGGGTGGTCATCGACATCACCGCGGTGGAGATCGTCGACTCGTTCATCGGCCGGATGCTGTCCATGATCGGCTCGATTTCGCGGCTGTTCGACGCCGAGACGGTCATCGTCGGCATGCGCCCGGCGGTGGCGATCACGCTGACCGAGCTCGGGCTGTCCCTGAACGGGGTGCGCACCGCGCTCAACGCCGAGAAGGGCCTGGAGCTCCTGAACGGGAAGGCCTGATGAACGCGGTTCCCATCCGGTCAGGTGACGATGTCGTCCGGGTGCGCCAGCTGGTACGGACGGCGGCAGCCGAGAACGGGCTGTCGCTGGTCGACCAGACCAAGCTGGTCACGGCCGCGAGCGAGCTCGCGCGCAACACGCTGGTACACGGCGGCGGCGGCACGGCCACGGTCGAGGTGGTGAAGTCCCCGATCGGGCGGCCCGGCGTCAAACTGTCCTTCAACGACGAGGGGCCGGGCATCGCCGACATCGACCTGGCGCTCACCGACGGCTGGACCAGCGGTTCCGGCCTCGGGCTCGGGCTGTCCGGCGCGCGGCGTCTCGTCGACGAGTTCGAGCTGAACTCCAAGCCCGGCGCCGGGACCAGCGTCGTGGTGGTGAAGTGGTCACGGTGAGCAGGTCCCTCATCGCCCAGGCGCCGGGGGACCAGCGCTGGATCCGGGTCGAGGATCCGAGCGCGGCCTCGGCCTGCCGGGGTGCCGCCCTGCAACTGGCCGCGCGGCTGCAGTTCCCCGCGGCCCGCGCCGACCAGCTCGCGCTCGCGGTGACCGAGGCGGCGACCAACCTGCACAAGCACGCCGCGCAGGGCGCGATGCTGCTGCGCATCGCCAGGGGCGAGGGCAGCCCGGGAATCGAGGTCGTCACCGTAGACGCCGGGCCCGGGTTTCACGACTCAGCCGCCGTGCTGCGCGACGGTCACTCCACCAGCGGCACCCTGGGCATCGGGCTCGGCGCGATCCGCCGCCTGGCCGACTTCTGCGACCTGTACTCGGTACCGGGCCACGGGACGGCTCTCGTGGCCCGGTTCTGGCCGGCCCCGCGCACCGAGACGTTCCGGTCCGCCGGCCTGGCCAGGCCGATCACCGGGGAGACCGAGTGCGGCGACATCTACGGCACGGTCGAGGCGGACGGCCTGCTGACCGGCGTCCTGTGCGACGGCCTGGGGCATGGCCCGCTCGCCGCGAGCGCCGCCGCGGCGGCGGTCACCGCGGTGCTCGCGGACCCGGCCGGCGAGCCGGCCGTGCTGCTCGAGCGGGCGCACCGCCGGATGGCGCACACACGGGGCGGCGCCGTCGCCGTGGTGCAGCTGGCCGGGCCGACGGTACTGTTCGCGGGCCTCGGCAACGTCGCGGCGGTGATCCTGGCCGGGGGCAGTCGCAAGAGCATGCCCTCGGTGCCGGGCATCGCAGGCCACCAGGCGCGCAACATCAGGCAGTTCGAGTACACCGCGCCGCCCGGCGCGGCGGTCATCCTGCACTCGGACGGCATCAGCGGCCGCTGGGACCCCGCCGCCCTGCCCGGTCTGCCCGCGCGGGACCCGCTGGTCGTCGCCGCGACGCTGTTCGCGCAGGCCGCCTCACGGCGCGACGACGCGGGAGTGCTGGTGATCAAGCCATGACGAACGAGCTGGCCCGCCTGAGCGTGCGGAGCCTCCCCGACGTGTTCGCCGCCCGGAGGCTGGGCCGGGAGCTGGCCGCCGGGCTTGGCCTTGAGCACCAGGACCAAGTCCGGGTCGCCACCGCGCTCAGCGAGGTCAGCCGGAGCGCCGTCTCGCTCGGGCAGACCGCCGCCATCACCTTCGCCGCGGACGAGAACAGCCTCGTGCTCAGCGTCGCGGTCGACGGCACGCCGCCGGCGGACGGCATCGCCGCGGCGGCCCGCCTCATGGACGTCGTGGCGGCTGACGAGCAGGTCATCCGGATGTCGAAGCGGCGTCCGCTTCACTCCACCCCTGACTTTCCCGCTCTTACCGAACGGCTGGCGGCGATGCTCCCGGAGTCTACGCTGGACGAACTGCGACGCAACAACCAGGACCTCATCGCCGCGCTCGAGGATGTCACGCGGCAGAAGGAGCAGCTCGCGGCGCTCAACGCCGAGCTGCAGGAGACCAACCGGGGCGTGATGGCCCTGTACGGCGAGCTGTCGGAGGAACTCGAGCAGACCAACCGGGGCGTGGTCGCCCTGTACCGGGAGCTTGACGAGAAGTCCGAGCAGCTGCGGGCGGCGGCAGAGTCCAAGAACCGGTTCTGGGCCAATATCAGCCACGAGCTGCGGAGCCCGCTGAACTCGATCATCGGGCTCGCCCGGCTGCTCGCCGATCCCGACGGCGGCCTCGACGCCGAGCAGTCGTACCAGGTGGAGCTGATCAGGGGCGCCGCGGCGACGCTGCTCACCATGGTCAACGACCTGCTTGACGTGGCCAAGGCGGAGTCCGGGCGGTATGTCGTCAACCCCACGGAGGTCGGCTTGCCCGCGCTGCTCGCCACGCTGCGCGGGCTCATGCGGCCGGTGACGGACGGCAAGCCGGTCGAGGTGGTGATCTGCGCCGAGGACGCACCGCCGACGCTGCTGACCGACGAGATGGCGCTGACGGCCATCTTGCGCAACCTGCTGTCCAACGCGGTCAAGTACACCGACAGCGGCGAGGTGCGGGTGACCGCGCGCACCCTCCCCGGCCGGGTCGAGCTTCAGGTCTCCGACACCGGCACCGGGATCCCCGCGCAGGAGATCGAGCGCGTGTTCGAGGAGTTCTACCAGGTGCCGGGGGCCAGGCGCGGCGGCACCGGGCTCGGCCTGCCCTACGCCAGGCGGCTGGCCAGGCTGCTCGGCGGCGAACTGACGCTGGCCAGCGACGCCGGGCGGGGCACCACCGCGGTGCTCAGCCTCCCGCTCAAGCCGGCGGCCGAAGTTAGCGGGGTGTCCGCATGAACGAGCTCACCGGGAACCTGCTCGTCGTGGATGACAACGAGGCCAAGCGGTACATCATCGTGACCTGGCTGCGGCGGGCCGGCCACCGGGTGACCGAGGCGGCCACCGGGCGGGAGGCGCTCGGCATGGTCGCCGCCGCCGAACTCGTGCTGCTTGACGTGAACCTGCCCGACATGAGCGGCTTCGAGGTCTGCCGGCTGATCAAGTCCGCCCCGCTGACCGCCGCCATCCCGATCATCCAGGTGTCGGCCACCGCCGTGGAGGTCACCGACCGGGCGTACGGCCTGACCCAGGGGGCGGACGCCTACCTGGTGGAGCCGGTCGACCCCGCTGAGCTGATCGCCACCGTGACGGCGGCGCTGCGGTACTCCCGGGCCAGGCAGCACGCGGAGCGGACCGTGGCCATGCTGACCGAGCTGGCGAGTGTCACCCTGAGCATCAACGCCGCGGAGACCTTCGACGGGCTCGCGGCAGCGGCCGCCGCCGGAGCCACCCGCATCTTCGGTGTCGAGACCATCTTGATCCTGGAGATGCCCGACGGCCAGTCGCGCAGGACCTCGGCCAGGCCCGGCATCCCGGGCACGGTGCGGCGCGGCGGCCCGCCCGGGCTCGCGGCCCGGGTCGCGGAGCACGTGCTCGGCACCGGGAAGGCCAGCGCGATCGCGACCGTCGCCGCGGCTGACTGGCTCGGCCTCATGCCGGACACCACGCTGCGGATGGATGTCTACCTGGCGGCCGCGCAGACCAAACCGGGCAGGCCGGCCGCGGTCATCGCGGTCGACAGCGCGGGCATGACCGGCGCCGAAGGCCGGCAGATCCTCCGCCAGCTCGCGCAGTCGGTCGCCCTTGGGGTCGAGGCCCTGCGCTCGTCCGCGGAAGAGCACCTGGTGGCGCTGACGCTGCAGCGGAGCTTCCTGCCCGCGAACCTGCCGCGGTTCCCCGGCATGGAGATGGCGGTACGCTACCTGCCCGCCAGCGACCACGCCGAGGTCGGCGGGGACTTCTACGAGGCGCTGTCCTGGGGCGACGGCGTGCTCGTCGCCATCGGCGACGTGCAGGGGCACTCGCTCCTCGCCGCGACCATCATGGGCGAGGTGCGGCACGCGCTGCGCGCGTTCGTGAGCGAGGGCCACGCGCCGCTGGAGATCACCGGCCTGGTCAACAAGGTGCTGCGCCGCTTTCACCCCGGCGTCATCACGACCTTGTGCCTGCTGCTCGCCGACCCGGCCACCGGAGAGCTGACGATCGTCAACTGCGGGCACATGCCGCCGCTGCTCGTCGCCGGCGGCACCGCGGGCTATGTGGGCGAGGGCGGGATAATGCTGGGCCTGACGCGGCACGAGCCGCACGTCGAGACCGCTGTCCTGCCCATCGGCGGCACCGTCGTGCTCTTCACCGACGGCCTCGTCGAGGACCGCATCGTCTTGCTCGACGACAACCTGGAAAAACTGCGCGCCGCCGCGGCCGAGTCTGCCGCAGCCGACACCGAGGCGTTCGCCAACCTCCTGCTGGCCCCGTTCGGCCCCCGGGAGGACGACGTGGCGATGATCGTGGTCCGCAGGACGAGCTAGGCGGGATCGAGCGCTTCCCGGAGGCTCCCGTACACCGGCATGAGGCGGCCGACGCCGATCAGCTGGAGCACCCGGCGCACCGAGGTGCTTGACGACACGGCGAGCCGCAGGCTGATGTCGCGCGCGGCGGCGGTCTCGTAGGCATGCATGATCGCGTGCACGCCGGACGAGTCGCAGAAGGTGGTGGACATCATGTCCGCGATGACCGTGTCCACGCCCGGGGCCAGGACGGCGGCCAGCTGCTCATATACCTGCGCGGAATTGGTGACGTCGATCTCGCCCGGCAGGACCACGACAACCGGCACCACCCGCGCGCTCTGATCGTTCATCGTCCACCTACTCCTGATCTCCCCACCAGGTGCAAGGGTACTCTCCTTGCCCGCGAACGCCGACGTCCGGATCGGTGACGGTGACGGGGACGCTCAACGCACTGGCACCATGCACCATGGCATACGCGAACGCGGAAGTTAGCAGGGAAACCTGAGGGCGGCGGACGGGAGCAGCGCCGGGGCGCGGCGGGCGCTCGTCGCCCCCTCGAACGCGTACGCCAGGGCCAGGAGGCGGGGCTCGCTCCAGCGGGGACCCAGAAACGACACGCCGACCGGCAGGCCGCAGACGTAACCGAACGGGACGGTGACCGCGGGCCAGCCGGAGACCGCGCCGGGGCGGGACGTGCCGAAGACCCAGTGGTCGCCGAGGACGTAGTCCGTCAGCCAGGCCGGGCTCGCGGTCAGCGAGAAGATCGCGTCCAGGTTGTGCTCTACCGTCGGCGTTTCCACCGCCGCCCTGGCCAGGGAACTCGCCGCGCCGCGCAGCTCCAGGTAGGCCGGGTCGGCCAGGTCCCCGCTGGTCGCCTGGGCGGCCAGGAAGATCTCCTGGCCGAACCGGGCGAGGACCTGGCTGGCGTGCCGGTCGTTGAAGTCGATCAGGTCGGCCAGGTTCCCCGGCAGTTCGCCCACGTTGCCGGTGAACCCGGCCAGGTACTTGAGGTAGGAGTTGATCTGGTGCTTGAACTCATACGGCAGCGCCTCGAACTCGGGGTCGGTGACCTTGTCGATGCCCGGCAGGTCGACCGGATCGATCACGGTCGCGCCCAGGGCGGCCAGGCAGTCCACCGCCCGGTCGAGCAGCGCCCCGGTCACGGCGTCCGCGCCGTCGGAGGCCGTGCGCCAGATGCCGATCCGCGCCCCCTCCAGCGCCTGCGGGTCGAGGAACTCCGCGTAGTCGATGACGCCGGGGTGATCGGGTGAGCAGTCGT
This sequence comes from Actinomycetota bacterium, assembly GCA_027326205.1. Lineage (GTDB taxonomy): Bacteria > Actinomycetota > Actinomycetes > Streptosporangiales > Streptosporangiaceae > Trebonia. The sequence continues at coordinate 4,217 of DAHWEX010000483.1, read as the reverse complement.
CCGGGTCGGGAGCGGCGAGCACCGACAGCAGCGCCGCTACGTCCGCGACCGAGGTGGCCATCGGGCCTGCGGTGTCCTGCGCCAGCGACAGCGGGACGATGCCGGTCCGGCTGACCAGGCCGAGGGTCGGCTTGACGCCCACCACGCCGCAGGCGCTTGACGGCGAGACGATCGACCCGTCCGTCTCCGTGCCGATAGCGAGCGGCGCGAAGCCGGCAGACAGGCCGGCCGCCGAACCGGAGCTTGAGCCCGACGGGTTGCGGTCGAGCGCGTACGGGTTCGCGGCCTGGCCGCCGAGCGTGGACCAGCCGCTCGTCGAGCGGTTCGACCGGAAGTTGGCCCACTCCGACAGGTTCGCCTTCGCCAGGATGACCGCGCCGGCCGTGCGCAGCCGGGAGACGATGAACGCGTCCGGCGCACGGGCGGGGAGCAGCGCGGGCGAGCCCGCCGTGGCCGGCCCGCCCGCCACCTGCACGTTGTCCTTGACCAGGACCGGGATCCCGTCAAGTATCCCGCGCGGCTCGCCGGCCTCCCGCGCGGCGTCGCTCTCGGCGGCCTGGTCGAGCGCGTCGGGGCTGACCGCGATCACGGCGCCGAGCACGGGGTTCACGTCCGCTATGCGGTCCAGGTAACGCCGGGTCAGCGCCGTTGCGGTGAGGCGGCCGTCGGCCATCGCCTGCCGCAGCCCGGCCACGGAGGGCGCAGTGATGTCGATGCCCGCGCCAGGGATCTCTTGGGTCAGTTCGGACGAACGCTGGAAATCCGGCATGCGGGCCAGAATAACGGTTGCATAGCGGTAACGTAACCGGATGCGACCGCGGTGAATGCGTTAAAGATTCGCTAAGGTCGCCGCAGCCGAGCGGGTTACCCCGCGGCTTTACCGGGCGTCGGCGATAGCGCCGCTCAGCCGGGCCGCGGCCGCCCGGACCTGGCCGAGCAGGCGCTCCTGCTGTGCGGCCGGGGCGCGGACCAGCGGAGACGGCACGGTCAGTGCCGCGACCGTGACGCGACCGTCCGTCACCGTCGCCGAGGCCGCCCACACGCCCCGGTCTATCTCCTCCTCGCTGGTCGCCCAGCCCCGGACGGCGACCTTCGCGAGGACTTCCGCCAGGCGAGCCGCCTCGGCCGGGTCGGACTCCGCGAGCGGCGCGAGGTACTCCCGCCGGTGCCGCTCCGGCAGCCCCGCGAGCAGGACCCGCCCGCTCGCGCCGCGCAGCAGCGGCAGCGGCTGGCCCGGCTCGAACGTCGCGCGCAGGTGATGCCCGGACTCGACCCGGTGCACGCACACCGGCGTCCGCGCGATCAGCCTGACGAAGATCACCGTCTCGCCGCACTCGCTGACCAGGTCGCGCATGACCGGGTCGGCGAACTCGACGAGCGTCTCGGCGGCCTCGGCGGCGCGGGCCAGCGAGACGAACACCGGAGACAGGTGGTAAGCGCCGCGATCGTCGCCGACCAGCATCCCCGTCTCGCGCAGCAGCGCTATGTAGCGGTACATGCTGGGCAACGGGATCGCCGTGGCTTCGGTTAGCTCCCTGGCGGTCAGCGTGTGCCGGCGCGGGGAGAAAGACCGCAGCACCGCCAGGACCCGGCGGGCGCCTTCGGCACCGGAGGCTGCCGCCGCCACCGATACGCGCTCCCCCGGTGCCCGCGGTGCACGGGAAGCTGATTGACCGGCCACTGGACTCTTTCTCGATTATCCAGAAAATAAGTTTCGCGCAACGATAACGACCAATTCCCGACATCGTCAAGCCACTTCCCACAGACGTCTGACATCTGAAATAAACAGTAATTAGCACAATGTCGCGACGCCGGCCGCCCCCGCGGACGGGACCGGCCGGCCGGCCGCAGTCGCCGGGCGCTGACCCCCGCTACATCAGCCAGCTGACGTGGCCGACCAGCAGGGCGTAGCCGATGAAGGCGACCGCGTCGATCAGCGTGTGGGCGATGATCATCGGGGTCGCGCGGCGCCAGCGCAGGAACAGCGTGGCGAAGATGACGCCCATGATCGCGTTGCCGGCGAAGCCGCCGAAGCCCTGGTACAGGTGATAGGACCCGCGCAGCGTCGCGCTGATCGCGATCGCGTTCACCGGCCGCACGCCGAGCCTGCGCAGCCGGACCAGCAGGTAGCCGGTGACCAGCACCTCTTCGAGCAGGCCGTTCTGCAGCGCGGACAGCACCAGGACCGGGTAGCGCCACCAGACGTTCGGTTCGTTCTCCGCGACGACGTTCAGCGCGATGCCCGACTTGTAGGCGATGAAGTACAGGCCGAGGCCGCTGCCGCCGATCAGGGCGGCGAGGGCGGCGCCGCGCAGGAAGTCGCGCCTGGGCTGGGTCCGGTCCAGGCCGATCGACGCCACGCCGTCGCCGGAGCGGGCGAGCAGGTAGCACGCCAGCACCACCGGGGCGGCGGCCGAGGCGAGCGAGACCAGTTGCAGGAACAGGTCGAGCAGCGGGCGGCCCGGCGCCTGCGAGCCGTTCAGCGTCACCGACTGCGACGCGAGCGGGTGGCGCGCGGTCAGCGAGCCGATCAGCGAGACGAACGCGTACACGCCGCTCGCGCCCAGCGAGACGGCGAAAACCGCGATGATCTCCCAGCGCAGCAGCACCCGCTCCCGCCGCGACAACCCGGGGGCATCGCCTGGCCTCGTCAGCTGGAACCGCGAGCCCGTTCGGGCTGACGGTTCTTGACTCGCGTCAGCGGCTGACAGCTGGGAACTATCCGAAGTCACAAGTACTCACGATATTCGCCGTAACCTCCGCGTTCCGTCCAGGCTGGCCGCAAAGTCGCGGAAAGCGGGGACCGCCCGTCCGCGCCGGCGCGGACATACCCGCGGGCACGGGAGGAAGTCCCGGGAGGTAGCGCCGCTACGCGAGCAACTGGTCGAAGTCGCCGTCCTGCGCGCCGCCGATGAGCGCCTCGATCTCGGCCCTGGTGTAGATCAGCGCGGGGCCCCGCGGGTCGGCGGCGTTGCGCACCGCGACCTGGCCGTCGGGGAGCCTGGCCATCTCCACGCCGGTCTCGGCATCGCCGGCCAGCCGCCACTGCAGGTCCGGCAGCTCACCCGCCGGCATTCCGTTGTAGACCTCGTCTGACATCGCTCGCTCACAGATCCTTCAGGATTCCGGACAGGATCTCCCTGGTCCGGTCGGGTGACGTGCCCGCGACCGAGAGGCGTTCCATCACCGCGGCGTAGCGCTCGACTTCTTCCGGCTTGTCAATGTAGTGCGCGCCGGTCAGGTACTCCATGTAGACCACGTCTGGCAGGTCCGTCTCCGGGAACCGCATGATCGTGAACGCGCCGCCCTCGGCCGCGTGCCCACCGTACCGGAACGGCATGACCTGAATGGTGATGTTCGGCTCGCCGACGAGGTCGATGAGGCGCTCGATCTGCCCGACGTGCACGTCGCGGCCGCCCATCGGGCGGCGGAGCGCCGCCTCGTCCATGATCACCCAGTACCTCGGCGGGTTCTCCCTGGTCAGCAGCTTCTGCCGTCCCATGCGCAGCGCCACCCGGCGCTCGACTTCGTCGGGGTCGAGCCCCGGCGCGCCCTGCAGGATGACGGCGCGCGCGTACTCTTCGGTCTGCAGCAGGCCGGGCACGAACTGCACCTCGTAGACCCGGATCAGCTGCGCGGCTTCCTCGAGCCCGACAAACACGTGGAACCAGTCGGGAACGACGTCCTGGTACTTCTGGTACCAGGGGACGGCGTTCGCTTCCTTGGTGAGCTGTACCAGCTTCTCGCGCTCGGTGGGGTCGGTGATGCCGTAGAACCCGAGAAGGTCAGTGACGTCGCGTTCCTTAAACGAAACCCGGCCCAGTTCCATCCGGCTGATCTTCGAACCCGAGGCGCGGATGTGGTAGCCGGCCTCGTCACGCGTGATGCCCGCGGCGTCGCGCAGGCGCCTGAGCTGGGCTCCAAGCAACATTCTGAGCACGGTCGGACCGCCGGCGGGAGCGGCGCCTCCAGGCGCACTTGCACTCACTCGGTCCCCTCTCGGTGGTACGACTTCTGCCGGCGATCCCCAATCACCAGCGAGCTTTTGGCACCTTCCCGCTGCATCTGCACTGACTGCTGCACTAGCCGTCTGCACATGCATGCGGTTGTGACGCTGAGATCTTATCGCGCCTTGGGTCGGTACACGAGTTTCTGCCAATTATGAGATACCCGGGTCCAGCGACAGATCCGGCCGATGGCGGCCCGCGGGCGCTTCA
>DAHWEX010000108.1 GCA_027326205.1 Actinomycetota bacterium | reverse complement strand
GCCGGCCGCCGAGCCAGGGCCGGCGCCGGCGGCATCGAGCCAGGCGCGGGCCTGCGCCGCGGCCCGCTCCACGACGGCGGCGAACAGCGCGGACTTGGAGCCGAAGTTCTGGAAGATCACCGGTTCGGTGACGCCGACGCGCGCCGCCACGTCGGAGACCTTCGCGGCGCGGTAGCCGCCCTCGGCGAACACGCCGGCGGCGGCGCGCAGGATCGTCTCCCGCCGCTCCGCCGCGGAAAGCCGGGTGCGCCGCCGCGTGCCGTCGGGGCCGCGGCCCGTGTTCGCCGTCATCTTGCCGGATAACTTAGTTCGCACTAAACTTAGTCGCAACTAAGTTAAGTGGACCGGAGGCGGCACATGCACGGCACGCTCAGGAAACTGCACGCGGGGAAACGCGGGACGGGCACCACGCTCGACCGGTTCCGGCTGAACGAGGTGGTCAGCCAGGTCGCGTTCGCGGGCCGCCGGAACCGCGTCTACCGGGAGATCGTCGCCCTGGCCGGGGTCGGGCCGGGAGACTCGGTGCTCGACGTGGGCTGCAGCAACGGCTACCTGGCGCGCAGGCTGGCCGTGGCCGCCGGGCCGTCGGGCCGCGTGGCCGGCGTCGACCCGTCGGCCGCGGCGATCGCCGACGCGCGGCGGCGCGCCACCGCGGCCATGACGTTCACCGTGGGCGTCGCCCAGCGGCTTGACCTCCCCGACGCGACGTTCGACGCCGTCACCTGCACGCTGGCGATGCACCACGTGCCGGCCCGGCAGCGGGCTGCGGCGCTCGCCGAGATGTACCGGGTGACCAGGCCCGGCGGCCGCCTGCTGCTCGCGGACTTCGACCCGGGGCGGCTGCCGCTCATGCGGCACCCCGGCAGCGGCCGGACGCACCGCGCCGTCGCCACCGTCGGCCCGCTGACCGAACTCGCGTCCGGGGCCGGGTACCGGGTCGAGTCGTCCGGCACGCTGCCGCTGCTCCGCTACGTCCGGGCGACCCGCCCGGAGAGCTAGCGGGGCCTTACGGTTTGCGGGCCACCGCGCCCAGGTAGCCGACTTCCCCCGGCGGCGGGATCAGGCCCGGCTCGGTCTCCGGCCGCCACTCGGACACCGGGACGAGGCCGGGCGCCACCAGCTTCAGCCCGGTGAACGCGAGGTCGCCGAACTCGGCGGCGCTCCGCGACTGGAAGGGCACGCCCGCCCGCCGCACCGCCTGGATGCCGTCCGCGGCCGTGGCCTCGTCGTGGAAGTCGGCGGTGGTCTGCGAGGCCACCAGGTAGCTCCCCGGCGGCAGGGCGCCCAGCAGCGTCGACACGATGCCGGCCGGGTCCTGGTCGTCGGGCAGGAAGTGCAGCACCGCGAGCAGCATGAGCGCGACCGGCTGGCCGAAGTCGAGGGTCTCGCGCACGGCCGGGTGCCCCAGGACCGACTCGGGGTCGTGCAGGTCCGCCTGCACGTAGGCGGTCTGACCCGACGGGTGGCTGGTGAGCAGCGCCCGCGCGTGGGCCATGACGATCGGGTCGTTGTCCACGTAGACGACCCGGGTGCCGGGCGCGATCGACTGGGCCACCTCGTGCACGTTGTTCGCCGTCGGCAGCCCGGACCCGATGTCGAGGAACTGCCGGATGCCGGCCTCCGCGACCAGGAACCGGACCGCGCGGCCGAGGAACGCGCGGTTCTCCCGCGCCCCCGTCCGGGCGTTGGGCACGGCCTTGAGCAGCGCGCCGATGGCCTCGCGGTCGGCCTCGAAGTGGTCCTTGCCGCCCAGCAGGTAGTCGTACATCCGGGCGGGATGCGCCCGCGACGTATCGATCTCCGGCATCTGCCCTGCCTCCAGCCGCGGCGTGCGCACACGGTCCTCAGTTATCGCGTCAACCACGGCAAATCCTACTGTGCACCGCGAAGCCCCCTGGCCCGCCCGGGGACGGTGCTGGCCTCGTCAGGAGACCGTTACCTGCGCGGACGGGTAGCCGGTGGCCCCGTTGGGCGCGACGTTCGCGATCGCGGACGTCTGGGTGTAGCCGGTCTTGTCGGTGGCCCGTGCCTCGATCAGGTGCGAGCCCGGGGTCGCGTCCCACTCCCAGACCCACTGCCGCCAGGTGTCGATCCCCGGCACCGCCGCCAGGGTCGCCTCCTGCCACGGGCCGCGGTCGACCCGGGCCTCGACGGCCTCGATCCCCTTGTGCTGCGCCCACGCCACCCCGGCGACGGGGACCTTTCCCGCCTTCAGCGAGGCGCCGGCCGCCGGCACGTCGATGCGGGACTCGGTCTTGACCGGCCCCAGCGCCGACCAGCCGCGCGGCACCCAGTACCCCTGCGCGGCGGCGAACGTCGTGACCTCGAGGTCGACCACCCACTTGCACGCCGACACGTACCCGTACAGGCCGGGCACCACCAGGCGCGCCGGGAACCCGTGCGCGGTCGGCAGCGCCGTGCCGTTCATCGCCACCGCGACCAGGGCGTCCCGTCCGTCGAGCACCACCGAGAGCGGGGAGCCCGAGGTGAACCCGTCGACGGACGTGGCCAGTAGCTGGTCCGCGCCGCGCTGCGGCCGGGCCTCGCGCAGCAGCGCGGCCAGGGACGCGCCGAGCCACTTCGCGTTGCCGATGTACGGGCCCTCGACCGGGTTGGACACGCAGCACAGCGTGAGGTAGTCCTCGATGAGCGGGCGGTGCAGCAGTTCGTCGAAGGTGACCGTGATCTCACGGGCGACCATGCCGTGGATGCGCAGCTGCCAGTTCGACGGGTCCACCTGCGGCACGAGGATCGCGGTGTCGACCCGGTAGAACTGGCCGTTCGGCGTGATAAACGGGGAAATGCCGGGCACTGGCAGGTTCACCCCGGGAGGCAGCGGCGCCGCCGGCTCGGCGGCGCGCGGGAACTTCAGCGACTGCCTGGCCATGGACACGTTCTTGCGCGTGGCCAGCGACCGGCCGCCGGCCGCGCCGACCGCGGCGACCGCGACGCTGGTCCCGGCCGCGACGAGGAACTGCCGCCGGGGCGCGGCGGGATCGCGCGCGGGTGCCCTCGCCGGCGTGGCAGGCGGCCCCGCCCGCAGCGGCTGGGTGCCGCCGGCTCCGCCGGACGCGGGCACCCAGCTGATCGTGTCGTCGCCGTCGCGGCTTGCCGGGCCGTCGCCGGCCGGGAAGGCCTGGCCGGGTGCTTCCCCCAGGGAAAGGTCCTCGTCCCAGGCGGTGCCGCCGGCGTCGGCCCACTGCCCCCCTGGGGGGAAGCCGGGCGCCGGCTGCCCCGGGCCCGC
>DAHWEX010000461.1 GCA_027326205.1 Actinomycetota bacterium | reverse complement strand
CCCTCGAGCCGGAGACGGCAGCCGCCCCGGCTGCCCCCGCGGTCGTCGTTACGCCGGAGCCGCGTGAGGTGGAGTTGGAGCCGCGCGTCGCCCCGGCCGCGCCCGTAGTCGTCGTTACGCCGGAGCCGCGTGAGGTGGAGTTGGAGCCGCGCGTCGCCCCGGCCGCGCCCGTAGTCGTCGTTACGCCGGAGCCGCGTGAGGTCGCGCCGGAGCCGCGCGTCGCACCGGCCGCGCCCGCGGTTGTCGTTACGCCGGCGGCGGCCAGCATCGAGCAGGAGAGGGACCTCGGGCAGGAGGCAGACGTCGCCGTGCCCGCCGCCGCTGCCGCGCCCGCGCTTGAGGCGCCGATCCTGGTGCCGCTGGAACTGCTGCACGCGCAGACACCGCCTCGGGCGGCGGAGCAGCCGCGGCGGGCAGACCAGCCCCCGGTGTGGCAGGCGCCGGCTCCCGCCGAGGCGGCGATGGCCCCGTCGGCCCCGCAGGCCCCCGCCCCGGTCCGGCGGGCGCCCGCCCCGGTTCCCGCCCCGGTGCCCGTCGCGACCGTGCAGCAGGTCACCGACCCCAAGAAGTCGGCCGTGCCGTCGATCGAGCGGGCGCTCAGCGGCCCATCGCGCGACCGGGCCGGAACCGGTTCCTGGGGCGGCAAGGTCAAGATCGTCACCGGCAACGGCGCCGCGCAGGGCCCCGGCGCCCGTGACCAGGAAGCGCAGGACAGGAACCGGGCCCGGCTGCCGATCGACGAGCCCCGGCGGATCCTCGTGCTCGGCTGCACCAGCGGCGCCGGCCAGTCGGTGACCGCGCTGATGACCGCCTCCATGCTCGCCAGCCTGCGCGAGCACCCGGTGGCCGCGGTGGACCTGCACGACGGGACCCTCGCCCGCTACCGGGCCCCGGCCGCCTGGCTCGAGGAACTGCTGGCGGGGAAGCCGCCGCAGGCCGTCCGGCCGACCCGGCCGGACGGCCTGCACCCGAGCCCCAAGCCGAGCCCGGCCCGGCTCGACGTCGTCGCCTCGCACGAGCCGCTCAGCGACGGCGACTAGATCAAGCTCGCCGTCCAGCTCAACCGGCACTACCCGCTGACCCTGCTCGACCCGGGCGCGGCGGGCCTGACCCGGCTGCTCAAGGTCGCCGACCAGCTCGTGGTGGTCGTGCCCGCCAACGTGGACGCGGCGGGCGCGCTCGCCGACACCCGTGACTGGCTCGACAACAACGGCCACGCCGACCTGGCCATGCAGTCGGTCACGGTGATCAACGGCGTGAGCCGCCGCTCGCTGCCCGACGTCGAGAACGCCGAGTCGATCGCCCGCGGCCGGTCGCGCGCGATCGTCCGCGTCCCGTGGGACGACATGCTCCCGGTGGCCGCCACCACCCCGTCCACGCTCCGTCCCCAGACGCGCGTCGCCTACACCGCCCTCGCCGGCGTGCTCGTCGCCGGCCTGGCCGCCGCCCCGGTAAGGAAGAAGAAGTCACCATGAGCGCAAAGTCGAAGGGACGCAGCCGCCTGGGCGTCAGGTACTTCGACGACCGGATCCTGCTCACCGACATGCACGCGTGGGCGTACTACCGCGTGCCCTCGGTGTCGTACGAGTTCACCACGCCGGACGAGCGCGAGGCCCTGGCCACCAACATCACCGTGGCCCTGGCCGCGATCAGGATGCAGGACGCCGAGGTGCACCTGCGGATCGCGCACCGGCCGTACCCGGCGGTGGAGTGGGCCACCGGCCTGGACGCCACCTCCGACGGCGGGCCCGGCTGGCGGGAGTACCTGGAGGAGATCTACCAGCACGTGTGGGCCAAGGACTTCTGGTCCAAGGAAATCTACCTGGGCGTCAGGCTCGGCCAGCGCTCGGTGCGGGCCCAGCTGACCGGCGGCTTGTTCCAGGGCCTGTTCGGCAATTACCGGGCCGCCGACCGGGGCCCGGACGAGGCCGTGGTGCCGTCCGGCGAGATCGGCAAGTGGACCGACCAGGCCGAGCGGCTCGGCCGCGCCCTCACCGCGTCCGCCCTCGCGGCCCGGCACGCGAGCGCCCGCGAGGTGGCGTGGCTCTTCCGGCACTCGCTGATGGGGTCGCTCAGCGACCCGCCGCCGTCGGCGACACGCCGACGGACCTGGGGCGCCGGCGAGATTGAGCAACTCTACGAGGGCGCGATCCACAATGGCCGTACGATGCTTCGCCTTGAGCAGGTCCAGGGGGATTCGTGGGCGGCGTTCCTCTCGTTCGCCCGGTTCCCCGACCTGATGTCGTTCCCCGACGGGGAGCCGTGGCTGCACTACGCCGACTCGCTGCCGTTCCCCGTCGAGGTCTCCTCGCGCATGCACCTCATCCCGCCGGCGAAGGCGTCCAAGGACGTGGCGCGGCGGCTCGCGCACGCCCGCGACATGGACTCCCACATCCGCGAGGCCGGCGCCGAGGCGCCGATCGCCCTCGCCGAGCAGATCGCGGCCGCCCGCATGCTGGAGCACGGCATCACGAAGGAGCGGCTGCCGTTCGTCTACGGCTGGCACCGGGTGATCGTGACCGCGCCGACCAGGGAGCTGTGCGTGCGCCGGGTCGAGGCGGTCACCGAGCACTACCGGGACATCGGCATCGACCTGGTCAACTCCACCGGTGACCAGTTCTCGCTGCTGACGGAGTCGCTGCCGGGGGAGAAGGTCCGGCTGTCCTCCTACGTGCAGCGCCAGCCGCTCTACACGATCGCCGGCGGCATGCCGACCGCGACCGTCGAGCTCGGCGACCGGATCGCCGACGGCGTCGGGTGGATCGGCCCCTACATCGGGGAGACCCTTGGCCGGGCGCGCTCGGTCGTGCACTTCGACCCGATGCTCGCCGCCGCCCGCAACCGGCCGACGGCGGTCGCGATCACCGGCGAGCCGGGCGGCGGCAAGACCACCCTGGCCATGCTGATGCTCTACCAGCTCGCGCTGCGCGGCGCGTCGATCGCGGTCATCGACCCCAAGGGCGACGCGGAGCCGCTGGCCGAGTACCTGTCGCAGACCGGGCGCAAGGCGCGGGTGCTGCCGCTTTCGTCGGCGGCGGCCGGGCTGCTCGACCCGTTCTCGTTCGGCGACGACCTCGCGGAGAAGCGGACGATGGCGACCGAGACGCTGCGCCTGCTGCTGCCGCGGATGAGCGAGGAACGCGAGTCGGCGATGATCCAGGCGGTCGGCGCGGTCGCCGCCGGGCCGCGGCCGAGCCTCGGCAAGGTCGTCCAGCTCCTGGAGGACTCCGACGACCCGGCCTGGAAGAACCTGGGCGCGGTGATGCGGTCGGTCTCCGAGATGCGCCTCGCCCGGCTGTGCTTCGCCCCCTCGGGCGGGCAGCAGATCGACGCCCAAGGCTGGACCACGGTGTTCACGCTCGGCGAGCTCACCCTGCCGGACACTTCCACCGGCCGGGAGGACTACTCCTACGAGCAGCGGCTTTCCGTCGCCCTGCTGTACCTGGTCTCTCAGTTCGCCCGGCGGCTGATGAACACCATCGACCGCACCGCCCCGAAGGCGATCTTCCTCGACGAGGCGTGGGCGATCACGTCCACCCCGGAGGGGGCCAAGCTCGTTCCCGAGGTGTCCCGGATGGGCCGCTCGCGGAACACCGCCCTCGTTCTCATCTCGCAGAACGCGGGTGACCTGCTGAACGAGCAGGTGACCAACTGTATTTCGAGTGTTTTCGCGTTCCGTTCATCGGAGCGTGCCGAGGTGGCGAATGTCCTGTCGCTCCTCGGCGTCGAGCCGTCCGAGGAGCACAAGGCCAACCTGCGTGCCCTCGGCAACGGCGAGTGCATATTCCGTGACCTCGACGACCGCGCGGGCCGCATCGGCGTCGATCTCGTATCCGAAGAACTACGGGACTGGATCGACACGAACCCGACACGAGCCCGCCGGCCTCAGCCGGCGGCATCAACCTCCCCGTAAGCACCGCCGTATACAGGAGCCTCCCGAGATGGCTGAACCCCTCGCACGAGCTGGCAAGAAGAGGAAGCGACCGCCAGCCCGCGCTCTGCTACTGATCATGGCGATCCTGGCGATCGTTGGCAGCGGGCTGTTCATGACCCGCGCGGCAAGCGCCGCCCCGGTCGCGACGTCTGCCCCGGCCGCCGCCGCGGCCTACGCGGCGAAGGCCGCGCCCGCCGCCGCCACCGCGAAATCCGCCGGCGCCGAGGTGGCCGGCCGGGCCGCGCCGGCCACCGTGGCCGGGATCATGACACCGGCCTATCCCGCCGCCACCCCCTGCAACGTGCCGGGCATCGGCGACCTGGGCGGCCTTCTCGGCCTATGCCAGTCCGGTGCCTCGGGCCTGATCGGCGACGCGAACAGCATCTGCACCTCCGGCGCCCCCGCGCCCGAGGTGGCGACCTCCGGCATCGACTCGCTGATCACCACCCCCGGCGGCCAGACCACGGGCAGCACGCTCTACGACCACTACGGCATCGCCGGGCAGTACTGGGCATCGAGCGGGCTGACCTGCTCGCAGATGACGTCCTCGATCGGCAACAACGTGGCCGGCATGGTCTTCGACATGGCCAAATCACTGGACCGGGTCACGATCACCGTCTACCAGTCCGCCGCCAACTCGAACATCCTCGGCTGGCTGAGCAACTCGGTCGACACGCTGATCAAGAAGCTCGGCGGCGCGATCTACTTCCCCTTCCTCGCCCCGATGGTGATCATCGCCGCCATCTGGCTCGCCTGGACGGGCCTGGTCCGCAAGCGGGCCACCCGGACGTTCGAGGGCACGATCTGGATGGTCGTCGCGTGCGCCGCCGCGATCTGGCTGATCGGCCAGCCGAGCAACTGGACCAGCCTCGGCACGAACGTCTCCAACGGCATCACCGGGGTGCTGAACTCGGCGTTCGCCAACCTGCCCGCGGGCAGCGGCAGCAACTGCCTCCCCGTCCAGACGGGTGACCCGCAGTCCGTCACCGCGAACTACGCGTTCACCACGGGCTCCGGCCTCGTGGACCAGAACGCGAACGAGCTGTGGTCGGTGCTCGTCTGCAAGCCGTGGCTGGACGGCGAGCTCGGCACCACCCAGTACGCCACGCCGGGGACGGCCGCGGCGCAGACCAACCTGGTGAACCTCTACGGCCGGAACCTGCTGTTCGCGCAGGCGTTCGCGGTCAACGAGCCGGTGACGACCGCGGAGGTCAACGCCAAGCAGGCGGTCTACAACGGCATCGCGCAGCAACTGCAGACGACGAACCCGGCGGCCTACTCGCTGTTCCAGGGCGACCAGTGGACCACCCGGCTTGAGATCGGGTTCGAGGCGCTGTTCGCGGCGGTCGTGGCCGGGCTGCTCATCCTGCTGATCGCGCTGACCCTGATCATGCTGAAACTCGGGTTCCTGCTCCTGCTCGTCGCCGGCCCGGTCTTCCTGATCATCGGCATCCACCCGGGCTTCGGGCGCGTCATCGCGATCCGCTGGTTCGAACTGCTCGTCGGCGTGCTGATGAAACAGGTCGCGGTCGCGCTGACGCTCAGCGTCCTGCTGTACTGCTACTCGCTGATCATGAGCCAGACCGACCAGGTGCTGCCCTGGCTGCTCAAGATCATGATGATCGCGCTCGTCACGGTGACCGTGTTCATTTACCGCAAGCCGTTCCAGCACCTGTTCTCCTCGGTCGGCTATGGCATGCTCGGCGCCGACGAGCGCGCGCAGGGGAGCCTGCGCGAGTCCGGCTTCGGGTTCCGCCGCACCACCGGCACCGCGGGCGGCGTGCTCGTGCCCGGCCTCGGCGGGTTCCGGGGATCGCGCTGGACCCGCGGCGGCGCGGAGGGCGGCGCGGACGGCACGGCCGCGGCCGCGGCGGTCCCGGCGACCGGGGCGACGATTCCCGAGGGGGCCGGGGTCGCGCCCGTCGCGGACAGCCATGTCAGCGCCCGGCAGTGGCCGGACGCGCGCGGCACCGCTCGCGGACGGGCGGCGCCGCCGCTGCCGCCGTCGTCGCACGGCAGCCCCCCGGCCAGCGGCCCCTCGGCGGGCTGGGCCCGCAGCGGGGTCGCGGGCACCGGCACCGGCCGGGCGGCGCCGCCGACCAGGGTCACCGGCCCCCAGCAGGCTCCGCCCGCGACAGGAAACGGCACGTCCGCGAAGCCACCCGAGACACCGTTCTGGGCACGGTCACGGCGCCGGATCAAGTAGCGGGGGTCCGGCATGGAACTGACCCCCGGGCGTCAGCGCCTGATATTCGCTGTCATCGTGCTCGTGTTCGCCGGACTCGGCCTCTACCTGTTCACCCACCGCGGGTCCGGCGGCACGCCCAGTGCCGTCGGCTCGACCCCGGCGGGCACGTCCGCCTCCGCCCCGTCGTCCGCCGCGTCGTCCGGCGCGAGCGTGCCGCCGACGGTCCTTCCGTCGGCGACGCCGGCCTCGACCGTCGGCGGCGCGGAGATCTACCAGTGGCTGCCGTTCACGCCGGCCGACCTGACCACGGCGGTGAACACCACGACGGCCTTCGCCAAGGCCTACACCACCTGGAACTACCGGGAGAACGCGGCCGCCTACGGCGCCTCGTTCAACGGCCTGGCGACAGCGACGGAGATCACCTCGCTTGAGGCCGGCTACAGCACGGGCGGCGCGGCGCAGCAGCGGACCGCGGGCAAGCAGGTGTCCACCGGGAGCGGGACGGTCACCCAGATCACCGCGTTCGCCAGCGGGACGATCACCTTCACGGTCACGATCAGCCAGCAGGTCACCCCGGCGCAGTCGACGTCGCTGGCCGGCCCGCAGCAGTACACGGTCACGGTCGTCTCGGCGGGCAGTGCCTGGCAGGTCAACGACATCGAGCTCGGCAACCCCGGCAACCAGGGCAACTCATGACAGGGCGCTGGATCGGGCCGGTCATCATCGGCTTCATGGCTTTCATGCTCCTTGGCTTCCTTGTCATCCCGATGCTGGTCGTCGGCGGCGTGTCGCTGCTGTTCGCGGGCGGTTCCGGGGCGAACTGCGGGTCGGCGGCGAAGGCGGTTCAGCCCGGGGTGTCCACCGAGGCGGCCAACTCGATCCCCAGCGACTACCTGATGTGGTTCCAGCGGGTCGGCCTGCAGTACAACGTGCCGTGGACGATCCTGGCGGGCATCGGAAAGGTCGAGAGCGACGACGGGCGCACCAACCTGCCCGGCGTGACCAGCGGCCAGAACGGATTCGGCGCGGCCGGGCCGATGCAGATCGGCATCGAGGGCGCGTCGACCAACACCTGGGGCGGCGCGCCGAAGCACCCGGCCAGCGAGGTCGTGAACGGGGTCGCCACCGACGAGAACGGCGACGGGATCGCCAGCGTGTACGAGGTCTCCGACGCGATCGCCGGCGCGGCCAAGTACCTTGTCGCCCACGGCGTGCAGCAGAACCCCTCCGCCGCGATCTTCGCCTACAACCACGCGGACTGGTACGTGCAGGAGGTGCTCTCCTGGGCGTCCACGTACGCATCCGGCGGGTTTACCATCGCCGATACCCACAGCAGCAACACCGCGGTCGCCGGGGCCGGCGGCCAGTCGCAGCTGCAGTCGTGTGCGAACAGCCAGCTGGCCTCGTTCGTCGCGCCGAACGAGCTCGTGACCCAGGCCGTGGGCTACGCGGAGAACCAACTCGGCAAGCCGTACCTGTTCGGCGGCACCGGGCCGGCCGCCTACGACTGCTCGGGGCTGGTCATGATGGCCTACCGGGCGGCCGGGGTGAACATACCGCGGACCTCGCAGGATCAGTGGAAGCTGCTTCCGCACGTCCCCGCGGCCCAGGTCCAGAACGGCGACCTGGTGTTCTTCGCCGGGGCCGACGGCACTCCCACTTCGCCCGGGCACGTCGGCCTGGTGATCGGCAAGAACACGATGATCGAGGCGTATGCGAACGGCACCCCGATCCGGGTCTCCACCTTCGGCACGCCGCAGTCGCCCCCGGGCGACACGGTGGTCGTCGGCTACGCCCAGCCCTGGCCGAACAGCGCCGGGCCGGCCACGCCGTCCGCGACCGCCTCCGGCACAGCTTCCGGCGCACCGTCAACGACGCCTTCCGGCGCGCCCTCAACGACGCCTTCCGGCGCGCCCTCGGGCTAAATCTCCGCAGATTCTACTTTCCCGCCCGCTACGGCCCCGCGTCGGCACTACGTCATTGCCTAGTCCGAAGTTACGTGACCCGGCAGACGGGAATACCGACAGTGACCTGGGCAAACAATGGGTGAGACAGGTCGGCGTTCTGGCTGCATGCCACTATCCGGCGCGGCGTCCGGCCGCCCGTAG
>DAHWEX010000437.1 GCA_027326205.1 Actinomycetota bacterium | reverse complement strand
GCGTGCTGTTCGATCCAGACGCGCCGTACGAGGCGCGGCTGCCATCATGGGACCGGGTCACGGCCGCGCTGCCGGCCGCCGCTGCACAGGGGGTGGAACGATGAGCGGGGATGAGGACGACGCTCCCGGCGCGCGGATCGCGCGGGCCAGGCGCCGCCGGGGACTGTCGCAGTCGGTACTCGCCGGGCTGGTCGGCCGGTCGGAGTCGTGGCTGTCACAGGTTGAGCGGGGCAAGCGGGGCGTGGACAGCCACACGGTGCTGACCAGGATGGCGGCGGTGCTACGGGTGGAGGTAGAGGAGCTGACCGGCCCCGAAGGGGGTGCGGACGAGGAGGGGCAGCGGGTGTACGAGCCTGCGGCGGAGATCGAACGGGCCATGATGGGCTACGACGCGGTCGGCGCGTCGATCGGCGGCCCGGTACCAGACGGCGCGTCGCGCCCAGCGCACCTGCGGGCGATGGCGAAGGCCGCCTACGCCGGGTACCAGGCGACCCGCTACGACGACACGGGTCGGCTGCTGCCCGCGCTGATCCGCGAGGCCGAGCAGGCCGGGCGGGCACCGGGCGGGGACAGCCGGGAGGCGTGCTCGGTCCGCGCGCTGGTCTACGACACCGCCGCCGCCCTGCTGCACCGGGTCGGCGAGAGCGGCCTGGCGTGGTCGGCAGCCGACCGCGCCCTGTCGGCAGCCGAGCGGTCCGGCCGTCCCGAGCTGATGGCGGTGCAGGCGTACCGGCTGTCGTACGTGATCGCCAGCCGCAGGCACCCCGCCGAGGCGCTGGAGCTGGCCATGTCGGCGGCCGACGGACTGGAGCGGGCGATGCGCGACCCGGACGCCGACACGCTCAGCGTGTACGGGGGGCTGCACCTGGCCGGGGTGAACGCCGCCGCCGCCGTCTACGACCGGGCGATGACCGCGACTCTGCTGGCGCGGGCGAGGAAGATCGCAGCCCGGACCGGGGACGGCAACCGGATGGGGACCGCGTTCGGGCACGTGAACGTGGCGATGCACGCCATTTCCGCGTCCCTTCAGCTCGGGGATGCCAAGGCGGCGATCGAGACCGGGGAATCGCTCGACCCCGCCGCGCTGCCAGCCGGGCTGACCGGGCGGCGCACCCAGCTCAGCCTTGACCTGGCCCGCGCGTACGCGATGCGCCGGCAGGATGCGGCGGCGGTCAACCTGCTGCTGGCCGCCGAACGGCTCAGCCCGCAGCTCGTCCGCTACGACGGCCGCACCCGCGAGGTCATCACCAGCCTGCTGCGCCGCGAGCACCAGCCCTCCACCCCCGAGCTGCGCCCCCTCGCACGCCGTGCCGGGGTGATCTGACCCGCACTATTGTGCGGGTTCCAGGCCCGCGCAAACCTGCGGGCTGGCTGCCTTCACGTCGCTGCGGGCCGTGCGTGTCCCGACTGCCTAACGTCTTGCCTCACAGGCAGGAACTACGGCACTGGAGACGCGACCATGGCCATGACAGCCGACGCCCAGCCGGGCACAGCCGGGCACCCGGTGCCGCGCACTGGGCTGCCAGGAGCCGACGCGGGGTCAGGCAACGGTCTGGGCGCCGTCGTCCCCGCGACACGCACTGCCATGAGCGCGACGCCGCCGTTCGCGGCGATCAAGACCGCGCCTGGCCTGGCACGCGGCCACGTCCGCGCCACGCTGGCGGGATGGAGGCTCGGCGGGTTCGCCGACGATGCCGAGACGATCGCCAGTGAGCTGGTCGCGAACGCGGTCAACGCGTCCGCCCCGGTGCTGGCCGCCGACCGCATGCCGGTCATCCGGGTGTGCCTGGTCACCGACGGCGACGTGCTGACCATCGAGTGCTGGGACCAGGCACCCGGCCTCCCCGTGCTCCGCCGGGCGGACGGGTTCGCCGAGACCGGGCGCGGCCTGGCCATCATCGACGCAATCACCGGCGGTTGCTGGGGCTGCCGGCCCGCCATCGGCCAGGACGGCAAGTGCGTCTACGCCGAGATCCCGCTCCGCTCCGCGTCGGCCAGGAGGCTCCCGGACTGAACCCTGCGGCCTCCTTCCCTATCCATTCACAGACAACGGAGACAGCAGCATGTCATCAGCAACGACCGTCAGCGTGAGCGAGCCAGGCACGCAGCCGGGGCAAGACGCCGCCGGGGCCGTCCTCGTGCCGGTGGCGCACGGCCGGCAGGCCGCACCGTCGCCGGCCCCGGTCGCCGCTGCCTACCTCGGCCAGCTCGTCGTCGGCCGGGCGGTACGGCTCGGGTCGCGCACCTCACCGATGGCGATGGCCCAGGCCCGCCATGTCGCCGCCCTGCTCACCGCCTTGGTACCCCGAGTTGAGGTCACCCTTGCCGGGATCAGCACCAGCGCCGACCAGTGGGCGGGAGATCTGGCCGCACTCGGTGGCAAGGGCGCGTTCACCAAGGAGATCGACCGTGCCCTGCTCATGGGCGAGATCGACGCCGCGGTCCACTGCATGAAAGACGTGCCCGGCGACGTCCCGCTGCCGGCCGGGCTGCTGTTCGCCTCCTACCTGCCGCGCGAGGACATCCGGGACTGCCTCGTCTTCCCGGTCTCGTCGGACGGGGCAGCGCTGGCAGACCTTCCCGCCGGGGCGAGGATCGGCACCTCGTCGGTGCGCCGCAAGGCCCAGCTCGGCAGGAACCGCCCCGACCTGGCCGTCCACCGCGTCCGGGGCAATGTCAACTCCCGCCTCGCCCGGCTGGACGCCGGGGATTTCGACGCCCTCGTCCTGGCCCGCGCCGGCCTGGCCCGCATCGGAATGACCAGCCGGGCAGCCGAGACCTTCGACACCGACACCATGTGCCCCGCCGTGGGAGCCGGCGTCATCGGGCTTCAGTGCCGCGCCGACGACAAGGGACTGCTCGAACTCCTGCGGGTGCTCGACGACGCGCCCACCCGGACCCACGTCACGGCCGAGCGCACGATTCACGGACTGCAAGGCCACTGCAACAGCCCCATCGCCGGCCACTGCGCGACCACCCCAGACGGGCAGATCGCCCTGCGCGGCATGGCGTTCACCCGCGACGGCGGCGAATTCGTTCACGCCATGGAGTGGGGACCGGCGAGCAGGCCCGCCGAACTGGGCGCGTACCTAGCCGGGCTGCTGCTCCGCAAAGGCGCACGCGACCTGATCATGGGCATCCCGCACTAGCCCCTCACGGCACCCGGCCGCCCCGTGAGCCGGACCGCGACAGCCGAGCCCACAGGAACCACGCGACCAGCAGATCTCTCCAGAACACGGGAATCTGCGAGTTCAACACGGCAAATCTGCAAGGCGCAGTGCCAGCCCCAGCGGCTGCAGAGTCACGCAGGGCAACGAGAACAGGCAGCTCAAGCGGCGCGCTTCCGGTGCTCGGCAGAGGTAAGGAAGCATGACCAGAATCCGCCGGGCACGCGGCCAAGCCGATCGGCGCCTAGCGAGTAAGGCAGCAAGATGACCAGCGACGGGGCAGTGGCGCCAGCGCGAGTCGGCACGGTGAGCGGGCCCGGCCCGCTGCCGTTCGATACCAGCAGGGCGCATCAGGCCCGGATCTACGACTACCTGCTCGGCGGATACTTCCTCTAAACACAGAATAACGGTGTCGCGTGGGCAGTGTCCAGATCTGCCGGAAACTGGCTGCTGCACTGCCTTCTACGGCGTATCGGGTGCCTGATGCTCGGCCTGTGCGGTTGCGGCGGGAGGGACTTGCGTGGCACTGATCGCCCTCGTGAGCGGGGCAGCGATGTGCCGGCGTCTGCAGCTGGGGTGTGGTCC
>DAHWEX010000423.1 GCA_027326205.1 Actinomycetota bacterium | reverse complement strand
GCCAGTGCCGCCGCCAGGGCCAGGGCCGCGGCCGCGGCCGCGCACGTCGTCAGCCTGCCGGTCGTGTCCGTCGTGGCGTTCGGCGCCGGCGGGGCCGGCGACGGCGATGACCCGGGCCAGGCCGCGGCCGCGATCGCCGCGAACCCGGCGCAGCCGTGGGCGACCCAGTGGTACGCCACGGCGGGGTTCGGCGCGCTGAAGCACGGCACCGGGCTGCTGCTCGACATGGGCGGCAAGGTCACGGTGACCACCGTCCGCCTTGACCTCTCCCCGTACCAGGGCGCCGGCCTGCAACTGCGCACCGGCGACAGCGCGGCGCTGGCGGACCTCACGATCGCCGCGACCGCGAGCGACGCCGGCGGTGCCCTCACGCTCTCGCTGCACCGCCCGGTGGCCGCCAGGTACCTGCTGATCTGGATTACCCAGCTTCCCCCGGACGGGGCCGGCCACTACCAGGAGACGGTTTCCCACGTCGCGGTCGTCGGCCGCCGCTAGGGGCCAAGGCCAGCGGTGCCGGTGAAGGCACGGCCCGTTACCCTTAACCCTGTGCAGAGCGATTCGCCGGTGGTTGGCGTGGTGATGGGGTCGGACTCGGACTGGCCGGTGATGGGGGCGGCCGCCGAGGTGCTCGCCGAGTTCGGCGTGCCCTGCGAGGCGGACGTGGTGTCCGCGCACCGGATGCCGCACGAGATGATCGCCTACGGCGAGCAGGCGGCGGGCCGCGGCCTGAAGGTGATCATCGCGGGCGCGGGCGGCGCGGCGCACCTGCCGGGCATGCTGGCCGCCGTCACGCCGCTGCCGGTGATCGGCGTCCCCGTGCCGCTGAAGTACCTGGACGGCATGGACTCGCTGCTGTCGATCGTGCAGATGCCGGCGGGCATTCCGGTGGCGACGGTGGCCGTCGGCGGCGCGCGGAACGCCGGGCTCCTCGCGGTGCGCATCCTCGCGGTGGCTGACCAGGACCTGCGCGCGCGGATGACCGAGTTCCAGGCGCGGCTCACGGCCCAGGCCAAGGCCAAGGGCGACGCCCTCCGCAAGCAGCTGTAGCCCTTTATCGCTGATTGCAGTGATTCGGTTACTTATCACGGTAAATACCGTAGAAGTCCAGACGACACGCCGCAGGCCGTTGCCCCTTGGTACCGGTTTGGGCACGGTGCCTGCCCGGGGGTGTTTACCCGTGCGACGGTCGGGCATCCTAGAGCCAGCGCAGGCAGCCGGAACGGGACCGGCCGCAAGCGTCCGGTGGGGAGACCGGGCGCGCTGTGCTGATGGGGTCAAGGGGGAACTACCATGGCATTCTCAGTGTCGAAGAGCCGTCCGTTCCGTTCGCTGGGCCTGTTCAAGGCGAGCGGCAAGCACGCCGCGCCGAAGGGCTACGTGCCGGAACCGCGCCCGGCCGCCGACGCTCCGGCCCACTCGCACCGCCCGGCGCACGCCGCGACGATGCCGCGCCTGACCAGCCCGCACTCCGACGGCGACCAGCGGGCCGCCTGACCGTTCACCGTAGACAACCGTAAACAGGTGGGGCACGACGCCCGCCGGGCCTTGGGGAAGTGCCGGGCGGGCGTTGCCGTTAGCATCGGGACATGAGCACCTTCGCACTGTCGGAAGAGCATGAGGCGCTGCGGGAAGCCGTGCGCGCGCTGGTGACCGACAAGATCGCGCCGCGGGCGGCGGACATCGACCGGACCGCCGAGTTTCCCTGGGATGTCTACGAGGCGCTGGTGAAGGCCGACTTCCACGCGGTGCACATCCCGGAGGCCTACGGCGGGGCCGGCGGCGACGCGCTCGCGGCCGCGCTCGTCATCGAGGAGGTCGCCCGGGGCTGCGCCACGTCCTCGCTGATCCCCGCGGTGAACAAGCTCGGCACGATGCCGCTCATGCTCGGCGCGTCCGAGGAGGTCAAGCAGCGGTACCTGCCGCTGGTCGCGCGCGGCGCGGGCATGTTCTCCTACGGGCTGTCCGAGCCGGAGGCGGGCTCGGACGCCGCCGCGATGCGCACCCGGGCGGAGCGGACCGCCGGCGGCTACGTGCTGAACGGCGTGAAGCGGTGGATCACGAACGCCGGGGTGTCGAAGTACTACACGGTGATGGCCGTGACCGACCCGGACAAGGGCGCGAACGGGATCACGGCGTTCGTGGTGGAGGACGGCGATGCCGGCTTCTCCTTCGGCGCCCCGGAGCACAAGCTGGGCATCAAGGGGTCGCCGACCCGCGAGCTGTACTTCGACAACTGCGAGATCCCCGCGTCCCGCCGCGTCGGCGCCGAGGGCGAGGGCTTCAAGATCGCGCTGCGCACCCTCGACCACACCCGCGTCACGATCGCGGCCCAGGCCCTCGGCATCGCCCAGGGCGCGCTCGACTACGCGCTCGGCTACGTCAAGGAGCGCAAGCAGTTCGGGAAGGCCATCGCCGAGTTCCAGGGCCTGCAGTTCATGATCGCCGACATGGCGATGAAGCTGGAGGCCGCCCGGCAGCTCACCTACGCGGCGGCCGCCCGCTCGGAGCGGGCGATGCGGGGCGAGAAGGTCCCCGACCTCACCTTCTTCTCCTCGGCGGCCAAGACCATGGCCTCGGACGTCGCCATGTCGGTCACCACCGACGCGGTCCAGCTCCTCGGCGGCTACGGCTACGTCAACGACTACCCGGTCGAACGCATGATGCGCGACGCCAAGATCACCCAGATCTACGAGGGCACCAACCAGATCCAGCGGATGGTGATGGCGCGGCAGCTCCTGAAGGGCTGGTAGTGGGGCGCTGACCTGGGGTTTCTTTGGTTCTACTGGTTGCGAAACGGGCCGTCCGGTGCCGAGTTGGGCTGCCCGTTCTCGTGTCTTGATTGTCCGGTTGATGCCGGTTGTTTCCCGTCGTTTCCGGACCCCGTGCTGAATCGGTGCTGACCCCTGGCGCCGCCGGGCGTGCTTAACGGCTGTACCCGTTCGCGTCTTTGACTGCCGCAGGCGTCCAGCGGTCTGGCACGTCGGCGGGGCGGTATTGGGCGAGGGCGCTTGGTGGGACACTGGCAACGGGCGCATAAGGAGGTATCGGCGTTGTCGTCAGCACCTGTCGTCGCCGCATCGAGTGCCGGGCTGGTTCGCAGGCGGAACGAGGATTCCGCCTATGCGGGTCGCTGGCTTTGCGCGGTGGCCGATGGCATGGGCGGCCATGCTGCCGGTGATGTCGCGAGCGCGACGGTAATCGAGGCCATTCGGGCTTTCGATGTGGACGCAAGTGACCCTGGGCAGCTCACGACGATCCTCGGGGCGGCGGTCCAAGAGGCGAATAAGCGACTTGCCGAGAGGGTCCAGGCTGACCCGGGCCTGGCCGGCATGGGCTCGACGCTGACCGCGATGCTCTGGTCAGGCCGTCACGTCGCGGTCGCGAACGTCGGCGACTCCCGCGCCTACCTG
>DAHWEX010000393.1 GCA_027326205.1 Actinomycetota bacterium | reverse complement strand
GGCAGCGGCCCCCCGAAGGGTCACAAGGAAATCCACGATTCCGGCTCAGCGGCCGACCATGCCCGGCGGCCGAGCGCGGTCCGCGACCGCAGCGCCCCGTCCGCGCATCTTTGCGCACGAGCGGCCCATGATCACGCCCGTTTCGCGGCATTCGCGGCGCCCGCTGTTAAGCGAAGCGCCGCCGCGCCCGGGAGACCCGGGTGCGGTGACCGGCAAAGGCAGCGACCAAAACCGTCATGCCGAACGGTCCGTGCCGACGCCCGGCCCGCCCACTGACACGCCAGCCCCAGCCGGCCCTCGCCCACCCGGTGCCGACTCCAAGGACATGCAAACTCGACGGGCGGGCTCCGCACGCTGTCGTCCGCCGCGCCGCGCCGCCCCGCCGGACGCTCAGCGACTGTGGCGGGCGGCCCGTGCGACCCGGTGGGTTACGCTCGGCGGGTGAGCGAAGACCAGGGGACAACGCCGGTTTTCCGGCTCTGCGATGAGTACCTTGCCCGGTGGGCCGTGCTTGACCCCGTCCAGGCGGGGATGCGCGGGCTGTCCGGAACGTTCGGGGCCGTGACCGATTACGGGCCGGACGGACACGCGGCCAGGGCCGAGCTGATCGCGCGGACCCTGGCCTCGCTCGACGCGCTGCCGGTGGCCGGCGACGCGGACCGGCTGGCGGCGCTGTTCCTGCGCGAACGGCTGGCGGCGCAGGCGGCCTGGCACGCGGCGGGCGAGCCGCTGCGCGAGCTCCGGTCGCCGATCGGCCGGGTGTCTTCGGTCCGGGACAGCGTCGACCTGCTGCCACGCGGCGGCAGCGGCGGCGACGCAGACCAGGCCTGGCGCGACGTCGCCGCCCGCCTGGCGAGCATTCCGGTGATGTTCGCGAGCTGGCGGGCTAGCCTGGACGAGGGCCTGCGCCGGGGCCTGCCCGCGGCGCGGCGGCAGGCGCTCGGCGCCGCGGCGCAGGCGCAGCGGTACGCGGAGATCAGAACGCACGACGCGTTGATCGCGTCCTACGGCGATGGGCCGCTAGCGAATGAACTCACGGCGGCGGCGGAGAAGGCTTACGCGGGCTACGCGGAACTGGCCCGCTACCTCCGCGAGGAGTACGCGCCGCGCGCCGCCGACGCCGACGGGGTTGGCGCGGACCGGTACGCGATCGGCGCGCGGATCTCCCTCGGCGCTGACCTCGACGCGCGCGAGGCCTACGAGTGGGGCTGGGCCGAACTCGCCGGCATCGAGCGCGAGCTCGCCGCCGAAGCCTCCCGGATCAAGCCGGGCGCGTCGGTGGCGGAGGCCGCGGAGATCCTCAACGGCAGCGAGTTCGTCGAGGGCGAGGGCGCCTACCAGGCCTGGCTGCAGGAGCAGCACGACGCGGCGGTCGAGCGGCTGAACGGCGTCGTCTTCGACATCCCGGCGCCGCTGCGCCGCATCGAGGCGGTCCTGGCCCGCGGTTCGGCGTCCGGCGCGGCCTACTACACGTCCCCGAGCGAGGACCTCACCCGGCCCGGCCGCACCTGGTGGCCGCTGGGCGGCCGGGCGTCGTTCTCCACCTGGAGCGAGCTCACCACCGTGTTCCACGAGGGCGTGCCCGGCCACCACCTGCAGGAGGGCGCGGCCCGCCTGTCCCCGGCCCTGTCGCGGTTCGCGAAGAACACCTTCATCAGCGGGCACGGCGAGGGCTGGGCGCTGTACGCCGAGCGGCTCGCCGACGAGCTCGGCTGGTTCTCCCCGCCCGGCTCGCGGCTCGGCATGCTGTCCCACTCGGCGCTGCGCGCCGCGCGGGTCGTCATCGACATCGGCGTCCACCTGGACCTGCCGCTGCCCGACGGCGGCCGCTGGTCGTTCGAGAAGGCCTGCGCGGTGCTGCGCGAGCGCGGCCGGGCCGAAGAGTACCGGGTCGTGCCGGAGGTGACCAGGTACTTCGGCTGGCCCGGCCAGGCCCCGTCGTACAAGCTGGGCGAGCGCGCCTGGCTGGCCGCCCGCGCCGCGGCCTCGCGCAAGCCCGGGTTCGACCTCAAGCGCTGGCACACCGCCGCCCTCAGCCTCGGCCCCCTCGGCCTCGACTCCCTGACCACAGAGCTGGAGTCCGTCTAACGCGGGGGCACCGAAAGGCGGAAATCAAAACGCCCATACCGAACGGTCCGTGCCAACTCCCGCACCGCCCACTGACACGCCAGCCCCAGCCGGCCCTCGCCCGGGTTACTGCCCCGCGCGCAGCTTCTCCCGCAGAATATAGAGCGCGGACTCGAGCGTGTCGTCGCCGAGTTCCGCCGGGTCGGCGAGCAGGATCTCGATCGCCGCCATCCGGGCGGCCCGGGCCGGCAGGTGCCTGATGGTCGCCCCAACAGTCACGGGTTCGTTCATCGCTGATGCTCCTAACTCGTCCTCGCCCACGCCCGGCGGGCGCGGTCGTTCACTTCCTCGGTCGTCTCGTCGTAGCGCGCCGTCAGCGCGGCGTGGTCGAGCGAGGCCGGCGCCAGCCGTTCGAGTTCGGCCCGCATCTCAGCCCGCATGCTGAGCAGCGCGGAATCGTCAAGCCGCGTGAAGTCTCCGCTGAAGTCACCCATGACCCTTCCCTCTTAGCTACGGCGGTGGGCCGCCCCGCCGCCCGGACTCGGGGGCGGTGAGTGAGCCGTAACGACGGCGGAACGTGGTGCAAGCGTCACATAACTGGTAGCGGTGAGCTACTCTCACCATGACAATGTGTAGTGACAGTGCTGGATTGTGAGTTCTGCCCGATCGCGTGATGGAGCGTGATAGCCAGATGCCGGGACGTGATGACCGAGACCGGGTGCTGTTCGCCAAGACGCTGCGCAAGCACCGCGAGAAGCGCGGGCTCTCCCGGGAGGAACTGGCCGCGCAGGTGCACCACAGCGCGTCCACGATCGCGAACGTGGAGACCGGCTACCGGGCGCCGACCGCAGACCAGGCCCGGGACTTCGACGAGTTCTTCGGCACGCCTGGCACGTTCGCCGACCTGGAGGAGCGCCTGCACGGCCTGCCGTTCTCGGCAGGCTTCCGGCCGTTCAAGGACGTAGAGGCCGAGGCCGTGGTGCTGAAGCTGTACGAGCCGCTGCTCGTGCCCGGGCCGCTTCAGACCGAGGAGTACATGCGGGCGGTCTTCGAGACACATCCCGGCGTGACACCGGAACTGGTCGACGAGCGCACGGCAGGACGGCTCGCCCGTCAAGGCGTCTTTACCCAGGATTCCCCGCCGAGGCTGTGGTGCATCATCGACCAGTACGTGCTCAAGCGGGAGATCGGCGGACGCAAGGCGATGGCCGACCAACTCCGGCACCTCATCGGCGTAGCCCGCCGCCCGAACGTGACGATCCAGGTCATCACCGACACGGCGCACTGTGGGCTGTCCGGCGCGTTCTACCTGGCCGAGACGAAATCGGGGCAGCGGCTTGTGTACCTTGAGACGTCGGCGGACGGTACCACCACCGAGGAGCCGGATACGGTATTGAACCAGGAGACGCGGTTCGCTACGTTGATGACCGTGGCCCTGCGGGCCAGGGAGTCCCTGGAGTTCTTGGAGAGGATGCTGGCCGAGTGGACGGACTGAACTGGCGCAAGGCGAGCTACTCCGGCTCCGGCGGCGGGAACTGCGTAGAGGTAGCAAGCTCCGCGTCCGTCGTCCTCGTGCGCGACACGACCAACCGCGACGCGGGGCTGCTGACCTTTAGCGCCGAGGCATGGGAGCGGTTCGCCGCCTCGCTGCGGTGAGGGTCGCAACGCCCCGCCCGACTCTTTTCTGGGAAACTCCAAGCCTTCGGAATCCTCGCCAGGAGACATATCCGGAATTCCGCAAAAGCGAGTTCATTGCAGGTGGGCCTGGCTATGGCATGATCACGGAATTCTGGTGCACCACGGAAATAAAGAGCGCTATATGAGCACCAAAGTTCCGCGGTGCAGCGAAATTCCGTGATCACCGCCCGAATTGTGAGGCCCACCCGCTAGCCGGCCGGCACCGGCAGTCACGCGACTCACTCCTAGGTGAAAACACAACGCCTCTCCCAGCCTCGACCCGCACCACGGACGGTCCGCCGTCGGCGATGCCGCACCTATGGGCAGGCCTAAACCGCTCACCCGAGCCAGCCGCCAACCTCGGCCGTCCCTCTCCGTTTTCCTCTACAGCCCGCCCCACCGAACGGGAGAGCATCCCGTCCGAGACCGCCCGCAGCCGACCGGTGAACAGTTACAACAAACCCGCCCAGCCGCACCGGTCGCCCATCCTCGCGACCTGCCGAGCGAAGCCTGACGAATTTCTGCCGCCATGCCGCGTCGCTCTTCCTCCCCGCTGCCGTAACCCCCGTATTGGTTGCCGCCTCCGGGCAGAGAAGGACTCCGCAAGTCGCACCAGGATCAGGGTTGAGCCGCGCCTGGCAGGTACCGGGGTTGGCGAAAAGTGCGGGCGGTCGGCTGGTCGCATCCGTTCACCGGTCAGCTGCGGGCGGTCTCGGACGGAATGCTCTCCCGCCCGGTGGTGCGGGCTGGAGAAGTAGGACGGAGAAGGATCGCTGATGCGCGCGGCTGGCTCGGGTGAGCGGCTTAGGCCTGCCCATAAGTGCGGCATCGCCGCCAGCGGACCGTCAGTGGTGCCGGCCCGCACCGGAAAGGCACCTGGGACTTCGCCTTGCCCCTTGACCACGTCGAATCCTCCTGACCAGCCCGGACAGGCGAGCGAGTAGACCCACGCGGCGGCGGTCCGGCTTGAACGGCAGCGTCCGGCTGACCGTGCGACCGGTGGACACGCCCGTGTCGGTGCCGCCGACGAGGACCCGGTCGCCGCCGACGAGGACCCGGTCGAAGCTCGGCCCGGCCAGCCTGGGCAGGTCCATCTGGTCCGGCAGGTCGCCGTCGCCGAGCACTCCGGCTTGCGGAAGTAATCGGTGAGCCCCCCGCCGAGGCTCCTCAGTCGGCGGCGTGCTCGTCTACCTCGCGGGCTGAGTCCGGCGCCCCGTCTGCCGGCGCCCCGTCTGCCGGCAGCCCGTCCGGCTTGCCGAACGCCAGCAGGTTAGCGAGCCCCGATCGCCATCCGCCCGGGCTCCCCGAGTACGGCTTCACCTTGAGCCCCACGAACGCGAGTGCGCCGGTCGGGATCGGCAGCCAGAAGTTGACCACCCGCCAGCCGAGCACGCCGAGCGTGGCGACGCTCCGGGTCACCCCGAAGCCGACAAGCAGCAGTGGCGCGGCCGAGTCCACGACCCCGAGGCCGCCCGGCGTGATCGGGAGCGCGCCGGCCACGTTGGCGATGCCGTAGGCGGCGAAGAGCTCGACCGGGTTGGTGAAGTGCCCGAACGCCGCCACGAAGCACCACAGCGAGGCCGCGTCGAGCAGCCAGTTCAGTGACGCCCAGACCAGCGACCACACCAGCACGCGCCGGTCGCGGGCCAGCAAGCCGAACGAGTGCCCCGCCTCGAGCACGGCCCGCTCGATCTTCTCGCCGCTGACAAACGGGAGCCGGTCGCCGACCGAGCGCAGCACCCGGGACGCGGTCCGCGTTCCCTTGGTAACGCCGTACACCAGCAGCCCGACGCCGGCCAGCACGACGGTCCCGATGATCGCGACCGTCCCGTAGATAGGCTGGAACCCGGCCAGCGGGATCGACACGACCAGGGAGATCCACAGCAGCACGTTCAGCACGACGGTCGAGCCGATCCCCTTGGCCGCCATCATCACGGTCGCGTCGTTGCCGGAGATGCCCTCGTTGGTGAACAGCTTGAACCCGAGCGCCGCCGTCCCCAGCGTCCCGGCCGGGATCACGTGCGCGACCGCGGCGGCCGACAGGTCGATAAGGAAAAGCCGCCACAGGCGCGGCTTGGGCCCGGGCGGCAGCAGCACCTTGGTGAGCACCGCGTAGCAGAACAGCGACACCCCTTCGAGCACCGTCCCCAGGACCACCCACCAGGCGCTGACCTGGCCGAGCAGGTACAGGTCCTTGCTGGCGCCGACCAGTTCCGGCACCACCAGGTACTCGACGACCAGGACCAGGATGAAGAGGAGCACGCCGCGCCTGGCCGGCTTGGCCAGCAGCGAGAGCCACCCACGCCATGACCGCCAGCGCCCCGGCGAGCGCTCCCGCTCCGGAACGGGCTCTCGACCCGCGTCAGACTCATCGCCCGTACCGGACACGTCATTGCTCGACCCCATGCCCCCACAACTACCCGATAATCTCCGTTCATTGCCAGGTTTTGAATGTCAGCGGCGCGGCCTCTTTCCCGGAGGGCCCACGACCTGGAAGGCGTGCGGCCTAGCTGAACGACCGGTACAGCTCGAAGACGCGCTTTTCCCGGCTGGTCACCGCGTTCATGATCCGCTTCCGCCACGGCGTGGCGAGCGCCGCCCGGTAGCCCGGCTCGTCGAATACGGCCGCGGACTCCAACTCGTGCAGGGACAGGTACTTCGGGCCGGTGCCCGCGGTCAGCACGAACCGCCGTGCCCGCCGCCAGCCCGGGGTGGCGAGCAGCATCGGGAAGTGCTCCTGCGCGTAGTGCGCCTCCATGTCGGGGACGATCTCGTCGGGCACCGACATCGACACCGCGAGCAGCACCGGCGCGGGGGCCGTCGTCGGGGTCACGCCGTCCGCCCAGGCGTCGCTGAGCGGCGCGTACACCCGCCGGTCGAGCGTCGCCAGCGAGGACATGATCCGCTTTTCCCGGTCGGACGCGGCCTGCGCGAGCGCCTTGTAGGCGGGCGTCTCCAGCGTCCCCGGCTTGATCTCGTAGGTGGCCAGCCACTCCGGTTTCACCCCGTCCGTCGCGCGGAACCGGGCGACGGCCCCGAAGCCGGGTGTCGCGACCCGGTTCACCGCGTGCTCGTTGTCGTACCAGTCGGTGAACTCGGCAAGGTTGACGGTCCCGGGAGAGGAGTAGACGAAAAGCAGGTCATCAGCCATAGCCTCGATCGTCCCATAACGCCGGTGGCCGGCCGACGTCGCTAACGCGACGCCGGCCGGCCACCGGGTCAGGCCCCCGCCTAGGCGGCGGGCGCGGCCATCGGGTCGATGCCCTCCAGGTCCGACCTCCTGACCCGGATGAAGATCAGCGACACGACCAGCCCGAGCAGCGCGATCCCGGCCGACACCAGGTAACCGCGGCCGAAGCCGTAGGCGAGCGCGTGGTTGGTCATCGCCGTCTGCGCCGCCGCCGACACGTGCGTGCCCGCGGTGGCCGCGGCCGACTTGAGGTTCGACGCGACCGCCGACCAGGCGACCGTGCCGAGGATCGCCAGGCCGATGGACCCGCCGACCTGCTGGCCCACCTGGAGCAGCGAGGACGCCGCGCCCGCGTCGTTGTTGGCCACCTTGGTGAGCGCGACCAGCGACAACGGCACGAAGGTGAGCCCCATGCCGAGGCCGGTGAGCATCATCGGCCCGAGCAGTCCGCCCGCGTAGGTCGAGTGCTCGGAGATGAGCGACAGCCAGTACATGCCCCCGGCGGCGACCGCCGGCCCGACGATCATCAGCGGCCGGGCGCCGATCCGCGACACCAGGCTGGACGAGAGCCCGGCGCCGAGCAGGATCGTGACCACCATGGGCAGGTAGGCGATCCCGGAGCGCACCGGCGAGTACCCCCAGACCTGCTGCACGAAGAGCGTCATGAAGAAGAACATGCCGAACATCGCGGTCCCGATGCACAGCGAGATCAGGTAGGCGCCGGTCCGGTCGCGGGAGGCGAGCACCCGGGGCGGCACCAGCGCGTGCTTCGACCGCGCCTCGATGAGGCCGAACGACACCAGCAGCACGACCGCGGCCACCAGCGAGGCGATGACCTTGGTGTCACCCCAGTGCGAGATCGCCCGTCCGTTGGTGAAGGAGGTCGCGGCCTCCGATAGCCCGTACACCAGGGCCCCGAGGCCCAGGGACCCGGTGATCGCGCCCGCCAGGTCGAACCGCCCGGTCTGCCGCTCCGACTCCGGGAGCACGCGCGGCGCGAGCAGCAGCACGACCACGGCGATCGGCACGTTCACGAAGAAGACCCAGCGCCAGTCGGCGTAGCTGGTGAGCAGGCCGCCGGCGATGAGGCCGATCGCCGCGCCGGCGATCGAGACCGCCGAGAACACGCCCATGGCCCGGTTGCGCTCCTTCCCCTCGGGGAAGGTGACCGCGATCAGCGACAGCGACGTGGGCGCCGCGAGCGCGCCGCCGACGCCCTGGATGATGCGGGCGATGAGCAGCCAGGCCTGGTCGGTGGCGAGCCCGCCGGCCAGTGAGGCAAGCGCGAACAGCGCGATGCCGACGAGGAAGATGCGGCGGCGGCCGAGCAGGTCACCGGACCGCCCGCCGAGCATGAGCAGCCCGCCGAAGGCGAGCGCGTAGGCGTTGACCACCCACTCAAGGTTCGTTCCTGAGAAGTGCAGCGCGTTCTGGATGTGCGGCAGCGCCACGTTCACGATCGTGGCGTCGAGCACGACCATCAGCTGCGCGGTCGCGATAACCACGAGCGCGAGCCCGAGCCGGCGCGGCCGCGCCGCCGTCTCTGCCCCTAGCGGCGTGCGGACGACGGCCTCGGCTTGCGCCGTGCCCGCCGCCTTCCCGCGAGTTCCTGACACAGGTATTTCCCCTCTAGTGTGACTTCGCGTAATTCAAGAAAATAAAAGCGAATACTATGCCGAACGTCTTGTTGCGCTGCCTCTCCCGCCCGTGTCGAGCCCGGGGCGGGAAGGCGTTACCGCGGCTGAAAACCCCCGTG
>DAHWEX010000388.1 GCA_027326205.1 Actinomycetota bacterium | reverse complement strand
ACCGGCGCGGGCACCCGTGGGTCGGCGACTACCTGGTCTCCCCCAAGGCCGTGGTCCGCGACATGTACGAGCGCGCCATGACGTTCCCCGAGTACGTCCAGTTCTACGGCCTGTCCCGGTCGGAGGGCATCGTGCTCCGCTATCTGGCCGACGCCTACAAGGCGCTGCGGCAGACCGTGCCCGACGAGGCCAAGACGGAGGAGCTCACCGACCTGATCGAGTGGCTCGGCGAACTGATCCGCCAGGTCGACTCCTCGCTGGTCGACGAGTGGGAGAAGCTCACCAACCCCGACCCGGAGTCCGGCGCGCCGCAGGCGGCCAGGCCGAAGACGCTGACGAGCAACGCCCGCGCCTTCCGCGTCCTGGTGCGCAACGCGCTCTTCCGCCGGGTCACCCTGGCGGCCCTGCGGCACTACGACGAGCTCGGCGCGCTGGACGCGGCCGACGGCTGGAACGCCGCCGCCTGGGAGGAAGCCCTGGAGGAGTACTACGCGGCCCACGACGACCTCGGCACCGGGCCGGACGCGCGCGGCCCGGCGATGCTGATCATCACCGAGGGCACGACCGCCTGGACGGTCCGCCAGATCTTCGACGACCCGGCCGGCGACCACGACTGGGGCATCTCGGCCACGGTCGACCTGGCCGCCTCCGATGCCGAGGGCGCCGCCGTCGTCCACGTCACGGACGTCGGCCAGCTCTAGTCGAGGTCAACGACAGAACGGGAGCCATCCGAACGGGCCGGTGCTTCGCCTTGCCGGATAATGCGTTGCTCCTTGAGCCGGGGCGCGCGGTACGTTGGGCTCCTGATGGAGACTGATGCTGTTATCGTCCGGCTGCGGGCGGCGGGGTGCGTGTTCGCCGAGGAAGAGGCGCGCATTCTCGTCGGGGCGGCCGGGACTCCGGCCGAGCTTGACGCGATGGCCGGGCGGCGGGCCGGCGGGGAGCCGCTTGAGTACGTGGTCGGGTGGGCGCAGTTCCGCGGGCTTCGGGTCTTCGTGGAGCCGGGGGTGTTCGTGCCGCTGCCGCGGAGCGAGTTCCTCGTCTCGGTCGCGGTGGGGCTGGTCCGGTCGCGAGCCATTGCCGGGATGCCGGTGATCGTCGACCTGTGCTGCGGGACCGGGGCCCTCGGGCTGGCGATGGCCGCCGAGCTCGGGCGGAACGACGGGCCCGGCCGGGATGACCGGCCGGCCGGCGTCCAGGTACCAGAAACGCGCGCGGCGGAACTGCACGCCGCCGACCTCGACCCGGCGGCGGTCGCGTGCGCACGGCGGAACGTCGAGCCCGCCGGCGGGCGGGTGTACCAGGGCGACCTGTTTAATGCGCTGCCGCTGGGGTTGCGGGGCCGGATCGACGTGCTGCTCTGCAACGCGCCCTATGTGCCGACCGCGCAGATCGCGTTCATGCCCGCGGAGGCGCGCGAGCACGAGGCGCCGCTGGCCCTGGACGGGGGCGGCGACGGGCTGGCCGTCCTGCGGCGGGTCGCCGCCGGCGCTGCCGCCTGGCTCGCTGCGAGCGGCGTGCTCCTCGTCGAGACCAGCGAGCGGCAGGCCCCGGCCATGGCCGCCGCGATGTCGGCCGCGGGGCTCGTTCCCCGGATTCACGCTGACGACGAATCGGAGGCGACGGTGATCACCGGCGAACCCCGCGCCTGACATACCCCCTGGGATCCGGCATGCCGGACATCGGGCAGGTTCATGATCACGGAGACCTAATTTCTGGCGGAGACTTAATAGCCCTATTCGCTGCTAACTCTCCGCGAGGAAAAAAGTCTCCGTGATCATGAAAGGTCCCGATACCGGAAATATCAGGCTATGGGGAGCTCTGTCGTAGCGCTCACGGGGAGCGCGGCACGGGGATCGCGGCACGGGGCGGCCGCCTAGACGGTAGTTTCTCCGTATGGCACTCAAGGTCAGCGTGGCGCAGCGGCGGGCGCTGCTGGTGGAGCGGCAGCTTCTCGGTGCGCCCGGTGGCTCCGTGGCGGGGGTTACCTCGACCCTCGTTGCCCTGCACGCCACGGACCCGGTGACCGTGTACCTGTCGGCGTGGGCGCGGAGCCGGTGCGCGGTCGCGGACGTGGACGCCGCGCTGTACGAGTCGCGTGCCGTGGTGCGGATGCTGGGGATGCGGCGGACGGTGTTCGTGGTGCCGGCTGCGCTGGCGGGCGTGGTGCAGGCGGCCTGCACCGACGACATCGCCGCGCGGCTGCGGCGGCAACTGGTGAAGGACCTGGCCGGCGGCGGGATCGGGAACGGGGACCCGGGCGCGTGGCTGCGCGCACTGGAGGACGCGGTGCTGCGCGCGCTGGCCGCGCGGGGCGGCGGAGCGGCGGGGGCGCAGTTGTCCGCGGATGAACCGCTGCTGCGGACGCAACTGGTCTACGCGCCGGACAAGTCCTACGGCGGGGCCGCCAACATCACCTCGCGGGTGCTCACGCTGATCGCGGCCGAGGGACGCATGATCCGGGGGCACCGGCGCGGCGGCTGGTCATCGGGCCAGTTCGAGTGGTTCCTGCCGGAGGCCTGGCTGCGGGCTCATGGCCACCAGGCGCCAGCCGCCCGAGACGGGGACGGGGACGGGCCGGGCTCGCGGGAACCTGGACCCGATGCTGGCGCCGCCGACGCCGTCGGGAGGCCGGCCCCGGGGGGCTCGGCGGACTCGGCGGGATCAGGCCTCGATGCCGGCGTCGTCGCCGGCGACGCCGGCCCGGTACCCGCGGCGGGTCTCGGGGCGCGCCTCGACGCGGGAGTCGCCCGGGCGGAACTCGCCCGCCGGTGGCTGCGGGTGTTCGGCCCGGCCCCGGTGACCGACCTGCAGTGGTGGGCGGGGTGGACCGGGGCGCAGACGAAGGCGGCGCTCGCGGCGCTGCCGGCCGTCGAGGTGGACCTCGACGGGCAGGCCGGGATCGCGCTGGCCGGCGACCTGTCCTTCCCGGCCGGCCCGCCGCCCGTGGCCGCGCTGCTGCCCGCGCTCGACCCAGCGCCGATGGGCTGGCAGTCGCGAGCGTGGTACCTCGGCCCGCATACCCCGCCGCTGTTCGACCGGACCGGGAACATCGGGCCGACGGTGTGGTGGGAGGGACGCGTGGTCGGCGGGTGGGCGCAGCGCCCGTCGGGCGAAGTGGTGTGCCGGCTGCTCGAAGACATCGGAGCGGACGGCGCGGCGGCGGTGTCCGCTGAGGCCTCGGCCCTGGAAGCGTGGTTGGGCACGTCGCGCGTCACCCCGCGCTTCCGCACCCCGCTAGAGCGCGAACTGTCGGCTTAGCCGCGAACCCGTCGCGCAATCATGATCTTCTGGCTGGTTAGCGGAGTTGCCAGGCGGGGCCGTCGGGGGTGTCCGTTACCTGGACGCCCAGGGCGTCCAGTTCGACGCGGATCTCGTCGGCGCGGGGCCAGTTCTTGTCCGCGCGGGCCTGGGTACGCTCGGCGATCAGGCGCTCGATCTCCTCGCGTGCTCCCGGGGCGAGCTCGTCCGCCGTCCGCCGTTGGTCTACCTCGGCCGGCTTCAGCTCGCCGAGCCGCAGGCCTAGCAGGGCATCGGCGGCGGCCACCACGACCCTGAGGCCGTCCGCGGTGATGTCCGGGTCACGGAGCGCGTCTTGCAGCGTGGCCAGGAGCTTCGGGGTCGCGAGGTCGTTGGATATCGCGGCGTCGATCGCGTCGATGTACCCGAGCGCGGCCTTGTCATGGACGGCGGCCGCGGCACTGCCCGCGGCGGGAGCGCCCAGGAGGGCGAGGGCGCCGGCGAGCGTTTCGGCCGGCGGGAGCGGGCGCAGCGGGTCGATCTTGGCGATGAGGCGGCGCAGGGTTGCCTGGACGGCGTCCATCGCCGTCGTCGTGAAGTCGAGTTGGCTGCGGTAGTGGCCGCCGAGCAGGAACAGCCGGTAGGCCATCGGGTGGTATCCCGACTCCACCAGGTCGGCCAGGCGCAGGGTGTGCCCGGCGCTCTTGGCGATCTTCTGCGCGTCCAGCAGGATGAACTCGTTGTGCAGCCAGTACCGTACCCACGGCCGGCCGTCTTCCAGGTACGCCTCGCTCTGCGCGATCTCGTTGACGTGGTGCAGTTCCCGGTGGTCGATGCCGCCGGTGTGCACGTCAAAGTGGTCGCCGAGCAGCGACATCGACATCACCGAGCATTCCAGGTGCCAGCCGGGCGCGCCCCAGCCCCACGGGGAGTCCCAGCGCATGATGCGCCGGACGCCCGGCTCCTCGGCCCGCCACAGGGCGAAGTCCGACTTGTGCTTGCGGCCCTCGACGATCTCGACCCGCTCGCCCTCGCGCTGCCCGGCGATGTCCATCAGGGCCAGGGTGCCGTATCCGGGGGACTTGGCGGTGTCGAAGTACAGGCCGGACGGCAGCCGGTAGGTGTAGCCCTTGTCCTCAAGCCGCTTCGCGAACTCGATCATCGCCGCCACGTAGGCGCTGGCCCGCGGGTACACGTCGGCCGGCTGGACGTTCAGCGCGGCCAGGGCCGCCAGCCAGTCCTGCGTGTAGAAGTCCGCGATCTCCTCGACCGACCGGCGTTCCCTCGCCGCGGCGACCTCGAGCTTGTCCTCGCCGGTGTCGGAGTCGGCGACGGCGTGCCCGACGTCGGTGATGTTGACGACGTGCCGCACCGGGATGCCGTGCCAGCGCAGCGCGCGGCGCAGCGTGTCGGCGAACACGTACGGCCGCATGTTGCCCAGGTGCTGGTAGGAGTACACCGTGGGACCGCAGCTGTACAGGCCCACGACATCGGCGGACGGCGTGAAGTCCTCGATCCGCCGTCCGAGCGAGTTGAAGAGCCTGAGCTGATGACCGGTCACCCAAGCCATGATAGGGGCCGGCCCGGCATCAAGGGCCCGCCCCGGTGTTACCCGTAGAGTTCCTCGATCTCCTTCGCGTAGCGGTCGACGATGACCCGGCGGCGGCGCTTCATCGAGGGGGTGAGCTCACCCGACTGCGTGGTCCATTCGGCGGGCAGCAGGGCGAACCGGCGGACCCGCTCGGGCCTGGCCAGGTGCGAGTTCGCCTCTTCGACGCCGCGCTCCACCTCGGCGCGGACGTCGGGGTGACCCGCGAGGTCGGCCAGCGACCCGAACTCGATGCCGCGGCCGCGCGCCCACGCCGGGGTCGTCTCCGGGTCAAGGACGAGGAGCGCGGTCACGTAGTTGCGCCGGTCACCGATCGCGCAGCCCTGGCCGATCAGGGGATGGCGCTGCAGTTCGTACTCCACGAGGGCCGGCGAGATGTTCTTGCCGCCGGAGGTGATGATCAGCTCCTTCTTCCGGTCGATGATCTTCAGGAAGCCGTCGGCGTCGAACTGGCCGATGTCGCCGGTGTGCAGCCAGCCCTTGGCATCGATCGTCGCCATGGTCAGCTCGGGGTCCTTGTAGTAGCCGGCCATCACGATCGGGCCGCGGACGAGGCCCTCGCCCTCGTCGGCGAGCCGCACCTCGACGCCGGGGAAGGCCTGGCCGACCGCGCCGGAGCGGGCCGCCTCCGGGGCGGCGAACGTGGCGGCGTTGGACAGCTCGCTCATCCCCCAGCCCTCGCTCAGCGGCACGCCGAGCGCGCGGAAGAACTCGACGATCTCCGGGTCGATCGGCGCGGAGCCGGTCGCCGCGATCTTGCACCGGTCCAGCCCGATCTTGGTGAGCACCGCCTGCCGGACGGCGCCGGGCAGCGCGCGCACGGCGGCGGGCGAGACGTCGGGCAGGGTGGCGCGCAGCGCGGCGTGCAGCTTCTCCCAGACCCGGGGGATGCCCATCATGAACGTCGGGTGTACCTGGGCCGCGATCTGGAAGATGTGGAGCTGGTTCGGGCAGTAGGCCAGCGTGGACGGGTGCGTCATGGCCGCCCAGTGGTCCAGGGTGCGCCCCGTGACGTGGGCCATCGGGAGGTAGGAGACAAGGACGCTGACGCCGTCCTCGGGCACCATCGCCTCGTGCGGGTTCACCCGTTCCGACGCCGCCTGCTCGTACCGGACGTTCCGGTGGGTGATCATGACACCCTTGGAGCGGCCGGTGGTGCCCGACGTGTAGATCAGGGTCGCCAGGCTGTCCGGGGTCACCTGGCGCCACGAGCGTTCGAACGCGGCGGGGTCGCGGTCCGCTTCCGCGCGGCCGAGGCCGAGCAGTTCCGGCCAGTCGAGCAGTCGCGTCTCGTCCGCCTGCCCCGCGGCGCCCGCGGCGCCGTCGCTGTCGCCGAGGATGACGAGCGCGCGCAACTGCGGCAGCTTGGCGCGGATCGAGTCGAGAACGGGTACGAACTCCGGCTCGACGATCGCCACCGTCGCCTCGCAGTGCGCGATGAGGTCGGCGGCCTGCTCCGCGGCGATCGTGGGGTAGATGAACACGGGGACTGCCCGGGCGTGCATGACCGCATAGTCGGCGACCGTCGCCTCGGAGCGGTTGCGCGACCAGATCACCGCGAACTCGCCGGGCCGCAAGCCCACCGCCGTGAGGCCAAGCGCCGCGTCCCGCACCTGGTCATGGGCCTGCCGGTAGGTGAGCGAGCGCCATTCGCCGCCGTCCAGCCAGGTGTGCGCCACGACATCGGGGGCCCGTGCCACCGTTTCGGCGTAGGCGGTGAGCAGGGTGGAGCCGGCGATCTCGTGCTCGATCTCGGCTCGCACGGCGGCCACGTCTTCGGGAACGCCCGACCAGTCACTGGTGATCATGCAGGTCATTGTTACCCGTTAGTCGCCCGCATGGCCAGCGGACGGCGCGGGCGGTCTCGAAGCGGCTCGTCCTAGTCCGCGAGGAGGAAGTCCGCGCAGCGCTCCCCGATCATGATGCTCGGGGCGTTGGTGTTGCCCGAGGTGACCGCGGGCATGACCGAGGCGTCCGCCACGCGGAGGCCGTCCACGCCGTAGACCCGCAGGTCGGCGGGGCTGACCACCGCCCGGTTGTCGATGCCCATCTTGCAGGTGCCGACCTGGTGGTGGTAGGTGATCAGGTTCCGCATGCCGTACTCGACGAGTTCTCCGTCCGTGCGGACGTCCGGGCCCGGTGCGATCTCACGGGCGCGGAACTCGCGCAGCGCGTTCGCCTCGCCCACCTCACGCGACAGCTTCAGTGAGGCGAGCAGCGCGCGGACGTCCGCCTTCTCCTGCAGGTAGTGCGGGTCGATGACGGGATGGGCCCGCGGGTCCGCCGACTTCAGCCAGAGGCGGCCCCGGCTCAGCGGGCGGATGATGCCGGCCACGATCGCGTAGCCGTCGCCGTAGGCGAGCTGCGGGTAGCCATCGACCGGCATCGGGAAGTGCGACATCAGCGGCTGCAGGTCAGGGGCCGTCATGCCGGGATCGCTGCGGGCGAAGAAGTGGGCCTCCAGGTTGTTGGCCTTGCCCTCGGGGATCTTCCGCGCGGAGGAGTACAGAACCGTGGCCAGGGCGTGGTCGTGCAGGTTGGCGCCGACGCCGGCCAGGTCGGCGCGGACCTCGACGCCGAGGGCCGCGAGGTCGTCGGCCGGGCCGATCCCGGACAGCAGCAGGAGCTGCGGCGATCCGATCACGCCGCCGGAGAGGACGACGTCGCCGGCGCAGCGCACCTCCGTCGCGGTCCACTCCGCGAGCGCGGGGCGGGGCGCCGCGCCGGTGGGATCGGTTCTGGCGGCGTATACGCGGCCGGGGCGGGACAGGCGGACGCCGGACACCCGGCCGGAACCGCCGAAGACCAGGCCGGTCACCTGGGCGCCGGTGATGACGGTGAGCAGCGGGCTGTCCACGACCGGCTCCATGAACGCCGTCCAGGCGGACATCCGCCAGCCGTCCCGCACGGTCATGTGCGTCAGGCCCACGCCGAGGATGTCGTCGGCGTTGGGGTCGTCGTTCTTCGGCACGCCGGTCTCCGCGGCCGCCTCGATCATCGCCAGCGTCGCCGGGTTCGGCTCCTTGATGTGGGTGACCGGGAGCGGGCCGCCCGCGCCGTGGTACTCGCTGGGACCGCCCTCGTAGTCCTCGGACTTCTTGAAGTACGGCAGGACGTCCCGGTAGGACCAGCCCGGGGCGCCGTTGTAGGCCCAGGCGTCGTAGTCGGACTTCGCGCCGCGGACGTAGATCATGCCGTTGAGCGCGCTCGACCCGCCAAGCACCTTGCCGCGCGGCCAGGAGAGCGAGGTCTTGAGCGAACTGCCCTGCGGTTCGGTGGTGTAGGCCCAGTCCTCGGGCGCGTTCCACAGCTCCCAGGCGCGGTTCGGCTGGTGGATCGCCGGGTTGTAGTCGGGGCCGCCCGCCTCGATCAGCGCGACCCGGCGCCCCGCGTCCACCAGCCTGCGGGCGATCACGCAGCCGGCGGAGCCGGCGCCTACGACGATGTGGTCGAACTCTTCGACTGACATGCCGCCCTCCCGGGAAATCGTCACGGGGCCGCGCGCGCGCCCGGCCATGGCCTTGCGCACATCATGTCAATTTCGCGGCGGTTGTCACTCATGTGACGGCACAGACAACCGGCCCCGGGCCTTGTGGGGCCGGCGGCGGGGCGAAGCCGGGACGGCGGCCCCGGGGCATAAGGCGGCGGCCGCCCTCCGGTGAGGGCGGCCGCCGGGGGGGAGAGAGCGGGGCTAGGCGGTGGTGAGTGCGTTGTCGTCGGTGAGCCGGGCCAGCGGGGGCCGCTCGACCAGCTCGTTCAGGTGCTCGTCCAGGTGCAGGCCGTCCTGAGTCGCGACGGCGTGCAGGTAGGTGTCCGGCTGGTCCCACAGGCCGGGGACCGAGTCGCCGAGGTCCCGCGCGACGCGCTGCGCCAGTCCCTCACGGGCGGCGACGGTGCGCAGCACGACCGATGACATCCGGCTCAGGCTGGCGAGCGACTGGTGCCTGTTCTGCCGCGTCCCGAGGTCCACCTGGGCCATGGCGGCCAGGCCCACCTGCTCGAAGACGTCGATCAGCATGCCGATCTCCACGCCGTAGCCGGTGAAGAAGGGCACGCTGCTCAGCAGTTCGCGCCGGGCGGCGAACTCGCCCGCGAGCGGCTGCACGAAGCCGGCGAGTTCCGGGTAGAAGAGGTTGATCAGCGGCTTGGCCATCAGCTCGGTGACGCGGCCGCCGCCGTCGAGGACCTTCTCTTCCCTCCCCTGCTGCTTAAACGGGCGCCGGAAGGCCCCCTTGACGAACTGCAGCTGGGGATCAGCGAGCAGCGGGCCGAGCGTGCCGTAGACGAAGTGCTCCTCGAAGTCGTCGGAGTCGGCGTCGGCGAACATCACGATGTCCCCGCGTGCGACCGACAGGGCGCGCCACATCGCGTCGCCCTTGCCCTGAGCGGGGCCGTAGGCCCGCATGAGCTCGTTCTCCGAGTAGACCTCGGCGCCATGGGCACGGGCGACGTCGGCCGTCCCGTCTGGTGAGTCCGCGTCGATGACGATGACCTGATCCAGCAGCCCGGTCCTGGCGCTGAGGTCCTCGACGACGGAAAGGATGTTACCGATGGTGCCTGCGACGTTGCGGGCCGGGAAGATCAGGGTCGTGGAGGGTCGCTCCGCCCCGTCACTCGCTGAGCCGAGACTTGCGAAGTCCCGGTGGTGATACGAGCGCTGCTCAAACCATTCCCAGACTGTCATGCTCATATAACGAGGTCCTGATCCTTTTGGTTGCATCTGAGCCGAACTCGCACCGGTGGGATCGCCTCCTTACGCCGCCGCTACGGGTTAGCAAGGCTACCCAGGGCAGGGGGGAGCATGCGGCCATTGAGGTTTTCGCAAGGCACAAAGCGGACTTAGAGGGACGTTCGGCGCTTGTTACGACAGTCGATCGCCGCAATACCTAACGCTCACCCGAATGACGACCTAACGCCAGCGCCTCGGTGATGGCGGCGGCTTCCTGGGACCGCCCGGAGAACCCCGAGGTCTGCGCGGGCAGTCTTCCCCCGTGCGTTATCAAGATGTTCGGCATCAAGATGTTCGGCCTTTCCCTGGAAAGAAGTTCAGCCCTTCCCCCGGACAAGACCGGTCCCGGACAAGACGGTAATGCCTCTGACGAATGGTGCCCGGGAGTTGCGTGAAGCCGGCGTGGCGTGACCGCGGCGCTGCGCGGCGAACCGCTCACGCACGTGGACCGGCCCGGCTCCGCCCGCCGGGTCAGCTGCTGGCGAGGCCCTCCCGGGCCCGCAACTCCGCCCAGAGGGCGCGGTAGGCCTTCGCCGCCGCGTTGCCCGGGGCGATCACCGCGACCGGGGACCGCCACACCGACATCGACTCGATGACGGAAAGCGACGGGATGATCGTCCGCGCGACGTCGCCGCGCGGCGCGGCCAGTTGCTCGATGATTTCCCGGTGCAGCTTCTTGCGCCGGTCGACCATCGAGAAGAACGCGAAGATCTCGGGGCGGAACCCCTTGAACTCGCCGACGAACGCGGCCAGTTGCTCGAGCGTGCGCACGGACAGCGTGGTCGGGATCAGCGGGACGACGACGGTGTCGGCGGCATGCAGCACGTTCTCCGAGACGAGCGACACCGACGGCGGGCAGTCGAGGAAGACCGCGTCGTACTCGTCCGCCAGGGGGGCGAGCAGCTTGGAGAGCCTGCGGGCCGGCTTGCCGCCGGGAGCGTCGTCCGGCCTGCCGCCCGGCTTCGCGTCATCGAGCAGCAGGTCCATGTTGCGGTAGGTGAAGTCCGCCGGGATCAGGTCGAGGTTGTCGAAGTCCGTTCCCTTGATCGCGTCATCGAGCGGGCGCTTGCCGCTGATGAGCGCCTTGCCGCCGCCCTTGACCTTGGGCTTGATCCGGAACATGAAGCTCGCCGCGCCCTGCGGATCCAGGTCCCAGAGCACGGTGCGCAGGCCGGCTTCGGCCGCGAGGTAGCCGAGGTTGACGGCTGTCGTGGTCTTCCCGACGCCGCCCTTGATGTTATATATCGCATAAATACGCATTTATGCGGTACCTCCCCGGAGCAGCGCGGCCATCCGGCGCTGCCCCGCTACGTCGGCGAACGCGGTGAACCTGCGCTCGAAGTCGGCCCGGGCCGCCCGCTGGCGCGCCGCGAGGCCGGCCGTGACCTCGCCCATCGCGAGCAGCGTCACCGCCGGGGCCTCGTGCGCCGCGAGCATGGCGGCGGCGATGGACCTGATCTCCTCGATCTGCACTTCCGTGTCCTGGAACTCTCCCAGGCAGTCCTGCAGCCGCTTGAGGTCCCCCACCACGTTCGCGTACGCGCCCGGCTCGTGCAAGGGCGCGAAGAACTCCAGCGCGTACCGCAGTTCCTTGCCGCGCTTGCGCAGGTCGTGCAGGTCCTGGGCGGGCGAGTCCGGTGTGATGGCCGCGCCGCGCTTGGCGACCTTGACGAACGCCGCCCGGGTCCGCTCGGCGGCGAGCACCCGCGCGGACCCGCCCGGCGGCTGGTAGCGGTGTCCCGCGCGGTTCCGCCTTCCCGTGGCCGACCCGGCGCGCTCTTGCTGGATCTTGCTGAGCCGCGCGCGCCATTCCTGGGTCAGCGCCGCGTACCTCGGCGAGCGCAGTCCCCGGGTCAGCACGCGGAACTCCCGGCGGCGGCGGCCCTCCAGGTAGGCGCGGAACGGCTCGAGGTCGTCCGGCCGGGCGGCGGCCAGGCTCCGCACGGTGCCGGGGAAGTCGAGCAGGTGCACGTCGAGGTCCCTGGTCGGCGTCGTCAGGTCGCCGACCCACTTGAAGCCGGCGGCGTAGCACTCGAGCTCCTCGGCGGTGAGGGCTAGCACGTCACCGAACAGCTTCAGCGCGCTCCGCGTCCGCCGCACGCTGACCCGCAGGTCGTGCAGGAACTCGGTGTCGATGTCGGCCAGCACGCCGCCGCCGTTGGCGTCGATCGTGTCGAGCAGGCGCAGCAGGATGGTCGCGGCCGCCCCGGCGGCGGGCATGTCGGCGCTGATCTCGGCGTCGACCTTGTTCGAGTAGTCACCGGGACGGCGGCCGGTCAGGCGCAGCGCGTCGGCGAAGAGCGGCCTGGCGCCGGCACTGAGACCGGTGACCGCGGTGAGCAGGCGGACGGCGCGGCGGGCCTGGGCCTGGTAGCCGCGCACCTCGGCGACCGCCAGCCGGGGCGGCAGCGGGCCCGGCTGGGGGCCGGTGACGGCCGGCTGGTCGACGAGCAGCCTGGCGACGGTCTTGCCGTCGGAGTTCAGCAGCCGGTAGGCCGCGGTCGCGGTGACGGTGGCGGCCACCGGGATGAGCGCGCGCATCGCGACGAGGCTCGCGAGCCGGGCGCCGACCGGGCCGCCCTCGAGGTCGCCGATCAGGTGCGGGCGGGACGGCTGCCAGCCGGCCACCGGCTGCGTCACGTCCGCGTCCGCATCTGGCTTCGCGCTCGACAGCCTGAGCTCGCTGCCGCCGCGCCCGGGGACGTACTCGAGGGTCACGCCCGCCTTGCTGAGCCGCCAGTCGAACGTGTCGTACCAGGTCGCCCGCTGGCTCAGGCCGTCCGCGGCGGTACCCGGCCGGGCCGGGGCGGCGGGTTCGGGGGTGACCGTGAATTCCTCCCCCAGCGCCGCGAGCGCGGCGGCGACGATGTCATCCCACGTTTGCGGATCGGTGCCGTCGACAATGAAACCCGCCATGGCAGGGGCCATCGCAACTCCTTTCCCGGCGACGCCTAAGTTCTTCAGAGATTTAAGCACAAATTCACCGCAAGGCGGTAATTGTGTTCACCTTCCATTAACCTTCCGTTTACCTTAATGGGTAGTTGCCAAGGGCCATGCGTGTCCGGTCGCGGCGGCGACATCCGCCGGGCGGGGCATGCCGGCCTGCGCGCCCGGTCTGGTCGCGGCGGCGGCCGCCGCGGCCGCCGCCGCGGTGACCGCTTCCGCCGGGGGGACGCCGCCGGCTAGCGCCACCGCGAGCGCGCCCACGAACGTGTCGCCCGCCCCCACGGTGTCGCGGGCCTGGATCGCGAAGGCACGAACCGTTCGGGGGGATGATTCGCTGTTATCCGCCCCGTGATAGGCCGCGCCGGCCGCGCCCGCGGTCACCACCGCATTGCGGGCACCCGCCGCGACGAGGCCGGCGGACGCCCGGGCGGCCGCGGCCAGCCCGCCGACCGGCGCGCCGAG
This sequence comes from Actinomycetota bacterium, assembly GCA_027326205.1. Taxonomy (GTDB): domain Bacteria; phylum Actinomycetota; class Actinomycetes; order Streptosporangiales; family Streptosporangiaceae; genus Trebonia. The sequence goes on along the minus strand of DAHWEX010000388.1, from coordinate 866 downwards.
GATCGCCGCAGCCTCCGGTTCGTTCACCACGAGCCAGTCCGGACGCCGCCGGAGGATGCCGGCGGCGTCCGCTCGTGGCGGGGCGGGGGCGAGGTTGACGACGGTGAGCACGCGGGGAGCCGTGCCGCCGCCCGCGCCCGCGGCGCCGTGCGCGCCGTCGAGGGCCCGGACGATCGCGGGGAGGGGAATCTCGGCGCTGATGACGAGGACACCGGGGACTCCTCCGCCGGGGTCGGCGGCGTTCGCGATGTCCTGCTCGCTCACCTCGCGGTTCGCGCCCGGGGCGACGGTGATGATGTTCTCGCCCGCCTGATCGACCGTGATCATCGCGATCCCGGTGGGCGCCCCGGGGACGGTGCGAACGGCGCGTTCGTCGATCCCCTCGTTCTTCAGGTTCGCCCTGAGCGCCCGGCCGAAGTCGTCGTCGCCGACGCAGCCGACCATCCGCACGCAGATGCCCGCCGCCGCGGCGAGCCTCGCCGCGGCCACCGCCTGGTTGGCGCCCTTGCCGCCCGGCGTGAATTCCGCCGCGCCGCCGAGGACGGTCGCCCCGGGAGCCGGCAGCGCCGGCACCGTAACCGAAATATCCATGTTGAGGCTGCCGAGGACGGTCAGCCGCGCGAGAGGATCCACGACCGCACGGTACTCCGGCCGGCGCGGCCGTGGTTAGATCCGCGATCCGCGATCCGCGCCGCCGCGCCGGGTGCGGATAGAGAACCGGGCTGGAAGCGCGCTAGCCCGCGCTATTCTTGCGCGTGCATGCCGCATTCGACTTTTCCGGTGCCAGCCCAGCGCCCGCTGCGCGGGTCGGCTCCCGGCTCGACCCGGCTGGTGCACGGCTGGCAGCCGATTGACGGGTACCCGTC
>DAHWEX010000347.1 GCA_027326205.1 Actinomycetota bacterium | reverse complement strand
CGAACCAGGAGAAGATCGCGTTCTACCGGCGTAACATGGCGGCGCTGCTGGCCGCGCTCGAGCGTCACTTCGCCGATCTGGCGACCACCTGGAACACTCCGAGCGGCGGCTTCTTCGCCGTCCTGCGCGTGCCCGTCCGGGCCGACGAGAAGCTGCTCGAGCTCTCGGCCCGGGACTATGGCGTGCTGTGGACGCCGATGAGCTTCTTCTATACCCGCGGCGGAGGCAGCCACGCGATCCGGCTGTCATGCAGCGCGCTGGCAACGGGCCAGGTCGAGGAGGGGGTCCGTCGGCTCGCTGCCCTGATCGCCGACGTCCGGTCGTGACTGGCCTCGCTCGCGTCTGGATCGTTCCGGTCGACCTGCCGCCGGAGGTGGTGGCCCGCTGCCAGGACGTGCTCGATGACAGCGAGCGTGCACGGGCCGCGGCATTCCGGAACCAGCGCGACCGGAAGCAGTACGCGGTCGCGCACGGCGCGCTCCGGATTCTCGCGGCACGCGAGCTGCAGGTGACGCCCTCGGCACTGCGCTGGGATCCCGGCCCTTACGGCAAGCCCGAACTCGCGGACCCGTGGTCCGGGCTGTCCGTCAGCCTGTCGCACTCCGCGGACTTGGTCGCGGTGGCCGTCGCCGCCGGCCGCGCGGTGGGGATCGACATCCAGCATCTCGTGCCTCGCCTGGACGTGGTCGCGATGTCCGCCCGGTTCTATCCGCCCGCCGAGGCGGCGTACGTCGCAGCGGGCCGCGACGCGAGCGCGCGGACAGAGCGGTTCACGCGCCTGTGGTCCCGCAAGGAGGCGGTCGTCAAGGCGGCCGGCGGCCGACTGTGGCCTAACCTGGGGGTTGCGGTTCTCGGCCGCGGTGTCGTCCGCTGCGCTGAGCCGCCCGGTGCGTACCGGGTGGCCGATGTCCGGGCGCCGGCGGGTTTCCGGGCCGCAGTGGCGCTGGCCGGCGCCGCTCCCTTCGTCGCGCAGGCCATGGCCTGGCCGAGTGAGGGAGCGGTGCCGGCCGTCACCGGCTAGCGACCGCTACGGCGTTGGCACCCGCGCCCCAGAGATAACGAGACATGTCCAGCCTCCGGTGCGCGGCGCGCGAGGCCGTCGCTGGTCCGGCCGCGCCACAGGACCGGGCAGAAGTCAGGGTCGCGGTAATCCGGGCGCCCGTCCGGCAGGGGCCGGACCAGCACGTCGTGGTTGTACGCGAGGAGCTCGCCGGTGCTCAGCTCGAACCGGCGGTAGGCGTTCTCGCCGTCCTGCAGGTGAAACGAGATGGCCCGGCGGGGACGCGGGCTGCGGTTGGCTCCGCTGCCGTGGTAAGTCCGGCAGTGATGGAAGCTCATGTGGCCCTTGGGGATGATCATCGGGACCTTGACCACGTCGGCGTTGTTGTATGCCGCGTTCCGGCCGAGCATGCCCTCCAGGTCACTGGGATCCCGTTCCGCGAAGTGCCGGGTCACGGTGTCATCGCGGCCGGTCTCACGCCACCGGTGACTGCCGTCGATCATCGTGATCGTGCCCATTTCCTCGTCGCAGTCATGAAACGGGATGAAGGCGGTCAGCATCGCCTCCGAGGTCGAGGTCGACCAGTAGTGCTTGTCAAAATGCCAGGGCACGACGTTGCTGGGCTCGGTGGGAAGAGGCGGCTTGTAGATCAGCGTCGACTGGAACAAGCGGATCTCCTCGCTACGGGCCAGGGCGGCGGCGACGGCGCCGATGAGCGGCTTTCGCAGCAGTCTCGCGATGCCGTCGTGCTCGTAGTGCACGTAGTCGTTATGCCGCTGCACGTCGCCCTTGGACGGATCCCAGTAGGCCAGCTTCGGCGGCCGGAGCGGCAGGGTGCGTGACCGCTCTCCCGCGTAGTACCGCTCGGTGGCCGCGAGCAGCTCGTCGATCTCATCGTCGGTGAACAGCTTCTTGCTGAGGTACCAGCCGTGCTCGGCGTAGAACTCGATGTCGGGGTCTGACGGCAGGAGCGAGCGTTCTTCCTCCGTGAGCGCGAACGCTTCCTCCGTGAGCGCGAACGGCGGGGGGACCGATGAGGTCACGGTTCTTGTCCCTTCCACGAGTGTCTCGTTGGCAGCAGCGGGGTGGCAAAGTCATGCGTGCGACGTGCCGGTCATCTCGCGGATCTCGGCGAGCTCGCGGTCCTTCGCCGCGTACAGCGCCGGGATGTTGCTCATGCCGAACGTGCGCGCGCCGCGGCGCTCGATGAGCTCATGGAAGTACGTGCGCCTGATGTGCGTCGATTTCGCGAATATCTGGTACATCTGCCCCCAGTGGTCGCGGTCGACCAGGATGCCGAGCGGCCGCAGCGCCCCGGCCGGGATCTCGGTCGGGCCGAGGCGGGCGCCCAGCATGTCGTAGTAGCTCGACGGGGTCGCCGCGAACCCGGCACCACGCTCGCTGAGGGTCCGCACCGCGTGCACGATGTCCTGGGTCAGGAACGCGAGGTGCTGCACCCCGGCACCGCCGTGCCAGGCCAGGAAGTCGTCGATCTGGCCTGCCTGGCGGTTGATATCCGGTTCGATGACGGTGAACGTGGCGTCGCCGGACGGGCTCTGCACCACCTTGGAGAGCATGCCCTGGGCGCCGACCTCGACGGAGTCCTGGAAGATGACCGTGAATCCGAGCACCTGCTCGTGGAAGGCGATAACGGGGTCAAGCTGCCCGGCCGGCACGCACAGCGCCACGTGGTCGATAAGGGTGAGCAGGTCGCCGGCCGCTCCGGCGGCGACGTCAGGCTCCATCACGATGGCACCGGGCTGGAACGCGGCGTCCAGGCCGCGGCGCTCGACGAAGCGGTAGGCCACGTCGCCGAAGCCCTCGATCTCCGCGGTGACCACGCGGGCCTCGTCGTTTTCCCAGGAACGGGGCTCGCAGATGCCCGTCGCGCCGGCCGCGAGCGCGTCGGCGTAGGCGGCGGCGACGTCCGTGCGGAGCCCGATCACGGCAACGCCATCGCCGTGCCTGGCGACGAACTGGCTGGCTGGGTGGTCCTCGTGCAGCCCGGAGGTGAGCAGTACCCGGATGTCGCCCTGGCCGAGGAGGACACTGCGCTGCCCCGGCAGGCCTGTCTCCGGCCCGCCCCGGCCGTAGACACGGAAGCCGTAGACGCTGCACAGGGACTGCGTCATCGCGATCGCATCACCGACATAGAACTCGGCATGATCGATACTGAGGATGTTCATCGCTGTCTCCTGCTGGAAGTTCATGCCGTGATGGGATCGACCCGGTGCGGCCGGGTTACGAGAAGAGCGGCGCCACGGTCCAGGCCATCGCCCGCCACCGCCAGGTCGATACGTATGACGAGCGCGTCGTCGGCATCCGCGTCGTCAATCAGCAGCGCGGCGATGCCGAGCCCCGCGCTCGTCCCGCTGACGCACACCACCGGCCCGGTCAGGTCCCAGCGGGCGGCCAGGTAGCCGGCGACCGCGTTCGGTACGGACTGGAAGAACAGCAGCGGAGAGACGCGCTTGCCCGCGTCGACTGCGGCGGCGACGCGGGTCGCACTGGTCA
>DAHWEX010000341.1 GCA_027326205.1 Actinomycetota bacterium | reverse complement strand
CGGCGAGCTGGACCGCTCCCGCGACGAGCTGACCCGGCTGCGCGAGGCGCACGGCCGCGAGCTGACCCGGCTCGCGGCCGCGCACGACGCCGTGCTCGGCGCCGAGCGCGCCCGCGCCACCCGGGCCGAGGCGGACCTCGCCGCGCTGCGGGCCGGGCGCTGACCGCGGGAAGACGGAATACCGCTCCCAGCATGTGGAACTTCGGTGACAATGGGAGCGTCAGACATAGCATTTCGCGGTTCCTCCGGCCCTGGCCGCCCGTGGTTGACCAGATCCCGGTGGTTGACCAGATCAGGGGACGCGCCGTGCGCCAACGAGGCTGAGGTTCTGTGACCGGATCGTCCCTGTACCAGAAGGTCGCCGCGGACATCAAGGCGGCCATCGCGGCCGGCACGTACCCGCCCGGCGCGCTGCTGCCGTCGGAGGCGGAGCTCGCCGGGCGGTACGCGGTCTCGCGCGGCACGGTGCGGCAGGCGTTCGCGGCGCTGCGGGCCGACGGCGTCATCGCGTCGCGCCGGGGCGCGCGGCGGGTCGTCATCGCCGGGCCCCGGGTGCAGTCGTTCGGCGAGCTGCTGTCGTTCTCCCGCTGGGCCCGGGCGATCGGCGAGGTGCCCGCGGGCCGCGTGGTGTCGCTGGAGCGCCGGCCCGCCACGGCGGCCGAGAGCGCGCGGCTCGGGCTGCCCGACGGCGCCGCGGTGTACTTCCTGGTGCGGGTCCGGCTGCTGTCGCGGCGGCCGGTGATGCTCGAGCGCGCCGTCTACCCGGAGAAGGTCGGGGCGCTGGTGGCGGGCCTCGACCTGGCCACCGACTCGATCGCCGAGCGCCTCGAGGCGCTCGGCGTCGCGTTCACCGACGCCGAGCACGTCATCGACGCGGTGCCCGCCTCGGCCGAGGACGCCCGCTGGCTGAGCGTGCGGGCCGGGGTGCCGCTGCTGCGCGAGCGGCGGTTCACCACGGACCGTTCGGGGCAGGCGGTGGAGTGGTCCGACGACCGCTACCTAGCGACGGAGACCGCGTTCAGCGTCCGCAACTCCGTCGCGGTCAACGCCCTGTCCCGCACGCCCCCGTCGTAGGCGCCGTCCGGGCGCGCCCGGGCGTGCCCGCCTCGCTCCAGCGCCCCGTCGCCGCACCCGCGGCACTTCTTGCTGTTATCTGATTGCATGACTCGCGTGTCAGGCTAACTTGGCTATACAAGTTTGATGATGGCTACACTTCTTGGCTGTGACGGGTGACGCGGGGCGGGTTGTCGTTGTCGGCGGCGGGATTCTCGGGACCATGCACGCGGTCATGGCGCGGCGGCGCGGGTTCGCGGTCACGCACCTGGAGCGCGAGGCGGAGGGACGCGGCGCGAGCGTGCGGAACTTCGGGCTCGTCTGGGTGAGCGGGCGGCGGGCCGGGCCCGAGCTGGCCCTCGCGCTGCGCGCCCGCGAGCTGTGGGAGTCGGTCGCGGCCGGGGCGCCGGGCACGGGGTTCCGCCCCGCCGGCTCGCTCACCATCGCGACGAGCGAGGCCGAGCTCGCGGTGCTGCGCGAGGCCGCCGGGCTGCCGGACGCCAAGCAGCGCGAGTTCGAGCTGCTGTCCCCGCGCGAGGTGCGCGCGGTCAACCCCGGGCTGCGGGGGGACTTCCTCGGCGGGCTCTACTGCCGGGCCGACGCGGTCGTCGAGCCCCGGCTCGCGCTGCCCGCGCTGCGGGCGTCGCTGGCCGGCCCGGGCTACGAGTGGCGGCCCGGCCTGGAGGCGGTCGAAGTGGCGGCCAACGGGGTACGGGACCAGCTCGGCACGTGGCACCGCGGCGACCTGGTGGTGCTGTGCACCGGGGCGGACTTCACCGGCCTGGCCGGGCCGCACCTGGCCGCCAGCCGCGCCCTGGCCAGGGACGCCGGCGGCACGGGGCTGCGCCGGGTCCGGCTGCAGATGCTGCAGACCGCGCCGCTCCCCGGCACGCTGACCACGTCCGTGGCGGACGGCGACTCGCTGCGCTACTACCCCGCCTTCGAGGTGCCGTCACGGGACGCGCTGCCCGCGCAGGCCCCGGTCGCCGCCGCGAACCGCGCGCAGCTGCTGCTCGTCCAGCGGCTCGACGGGTCGCTGACCATCGGGGACACCCACGAGTACGACGAGCCGTTCGGGTTCGACGTCACCGAGGACGCCTACGAGCACCTGCTGGCCCGCGCCTACGCGCTGCTGGGCACCGCCCTGGCGCCGGTCCGCCGGCGCTGGGCCGGCGTCTACAGTGAGGTGACCGGCACCACCGCGATCTACCACCGCTCCGCCGTCGCCCCCGGCGTGGTCCTGGTGACCGGGCCGGGCGGGCGCGGCATGACCTGTTCCCCCGCGATCGCCGAGGAGACTTTCCTGTGAGCCGCATCTCCGTTCTCTGCCTGGACATGGCCGGCACGACCGTGCAGGACGGCAAGAACGTCATCGAGGCGTTCGCCTCCGCGCTCGCCACCCGCAACCTGAACGTGCGGGCGTACAA
>DAHWEX010000320.1 GCA_027326205.1 Actinomycetota bacterium | reverse complement strand
GACGGTCTTTTCATTCGTCCGCATGTCCCAACGCTGAGGTCCCTCCGCGCTGCCGACGCTAGAGGTCCGCTGTCAGGACCTGCCTGAGGTGGGCCAGGGCGGTGGCCAGTTCGGCGAAGCTCGTGCTGAGCGGTGACAGGCCGGCCCGCAGGCCGCGGGGCGGCCGGAAGTCCGGGATGACGCCGCGCCGCCACAGTTCGGCGACGGCCTCCTTCATCCGCGGGTGGTCCAGCGTGACGTGGCCGCCGCGGACGGCCGGATCGCGCGGAGAGGCGACCGTGACGCCGAGCGGTGCGAGGGCCTCGTCGGCGACCCGGATGGCGTACTCGGTGAGCGCCACCGACTTGGCGCGGATCGCGGGCAGCCCGGCCTTCTCGATGAGCCGCACCATGTCCTGGACCGGGGCCATCCCGAGGATCGGCGGCGTGCCGCTGATGAACCGGCGCATGCCCGCCGCGGGCACGTAGCCGGGTCCCATCGCGAACGGGTCGGCGTGCCCCATCCACCCGCTGATCGGCTGGGTGAGCTCGCCCTGCAGCCGGGCGGCGACGTAGCCGAACGCCGGGGCGCCGGGCCCGCCGTTCAGGAACTTGTAGCTGCAGCCGGCCGCCAGGTCGACGTCGCCGGCGTCGAGCGCGACGTCGACCGCGCCGGCCGCGTGGCACAGGTCCCACAGCACGAGCGCGCCGGATTCGTGCGCGGCCCGGGTGATCCCGGGCAGGTCGGCGATGTAGGCCGACTTGTAGGCGACGTGGCTGAGCAGGACCAGCGCGGTGCGCTCCGACAGCAGCGCCTCGACCTCCGCCAGCCGCACGCCGGACGCCGGGTCGGGCTCGATCCAGCGAATCACCCGCCCGGACTCCCGGGCGACCGCGTCGAGGATGTAGCGGTCGGTCGGGAAGTTCTCCGTGTCGGCGATGATCTCGGCCCGCCCGGGACGCGCCTCCAGCGCCGCCCGGGTGAGCTTGTAGAGCATGACCGTGGTGGAATCGCCGATCATGACCTGCCCGGCCGCGGCACCGAGGACGGCGCGGCCCAGTTGGTCGCCGAGCGCGAGCGGGCGGTCCATCCACGCCTCGTCCCAGGCCCGGATGAGGCGCTCGCCCCACTCGTGCTCGACGAGGTGGGCGAGCCGCTCGCGGGTCGCCTTCAGCGGACGGCCGAGTGAGTTGCCGTCGAGGTAGGCGATGACCCCCGCGGGCAGGATGAACTCGTCGCGGTAGGCCGCGAGCGGGTCGCCCGCGTCGAGTTCGGTCGCCAGCTCAGCCAGCTCGCGGGGCAGGGCAGCAGCATCAGAGGGCATGGGTCTGTCTTACCCGCGGCGGACGGTCGCGGTAACACGTCCCTGGCCGGCCGCGGGTCCGCCCGTGCCCGGCGGAAAACCAGTTGCGGGACGGCACCGCGCTGAGCGGTAATTGACTGTCCCTGACGGCTTCTCCAGGAGGTAGCGACGATGACCGCGGCAACTGCTCTGCGATGCATCCCGAACCGACTCCTGGAGCAGTTGTCAGTTGTACACACTCAACCTCGGAATCCTGGCGCATGTTGACGCGGGTAAGACCAGCCTGACCGAACGGCTGCTGTTCGAAGCCGGCGCCATCAGCGAGCTTGGCAGCGTCGACGCCGGCACCACCCGCACCGACTCGATGGACATCGAGCGCCGCCGCGGCATCACCGTGCGCATGAACGTGGCGTCCTTCGCCGTGGGCGACGTCCAGGTCAACCTCATCGACACCCCGGGCCACTCCGACTTCATCGCCGAGGTCGAGCGCAGCCTCGCCGTCCTCGACGCGGCCGTGCTGGTGGTTTCCGCCGTCGAGGGCGTCCAGCCGCAGACCGTCGTGCTCTGGCGGGTGCTGCGGCGTCTCGCCGTTCCGGTGATGATCTTCATCAACAAGATCGACCGGCAGGGAGCGGACCCGGACCGGGTGCGCGCCGAGATCGGCCGCCGCCTGGCGGCGGGGGCAGGCGCCCGGCTGCTGCCGCTGACCGAGGTGCTGGCGGCCGGCTCGCCCGGCGCGGCCACCAGGCCGCTCGGCCTGGCCGGCCCGGCGGCGATCGACATCCTCACGTCGGCCGACGATCGGCTGCTGGGCGCTGCCGTCGAGGGGCCGGCGGTCAGCGAGGCGATGGCGCTGCGCTCCGCGCGGGCTCAGGTGGGGCGCGGCGCCGTGGTACCGGTCGCGGCGGGCTCGGCGCTGACCGGGGCGGGGGTACGCGACCTGCTGGCGACGCTGCCGCGCCTGCTGCCCTGGGCCCGCCCGGTGACCCGCGACCTGTCCGGCGTGATCTACAAGATCGAGCACGGTGAGCACGGCACGCTGGCGCACTGCCGCCTGTTCGGCGGCGAACTGCGCGTGCGGGACCGCGCCGGGGAAAGGCGCGAGGTGATCACGTCGCTGGAGCGGTCGACGCCGCACGGCTGGGCCGCCGCGAGCGTCGCGCGGGCCGGCGACGTGGTGCGGCTACGGGGGATAGCGGCGGCGCGCACCGGACGGTGGGTAGGCGCGGCCATCCCCGGCCGGGTCACCCGTCAGTTCCCCGCGCCGGCGCTTGAATCCGTGGTCGAGCCGGCCGACCCGGCCAGGCGCGGACGGCTGTTCGCCGCGCTGCGGGAACTCGCCGAGGCCGACCCGCTGATCAACTTGCGCGTGGACGAGGACCGCAGCGAGATCGCGGTCAGCCTCTACGGCGAGGTGCAGAAGGAAGTGATCGCGGACCTGCTGCACGAGCAGTTCGGCGTGGCCGTCACCTTCCGCCCGACGGTGACCGTGCACGTGGAGCGGGTCGCCGGGACGGGCGCGGCGCACGCCCTCATGGCGGAGCAGACCACCCCGTACAAGGCGACGCTCGGATTCCGGGTCGAGCCGGCCCCGGTCGGCGCGGGCCTCGTCTGTGACCTGGAAGTCGAGCGCGGCTCCATGCCGCCCGCCTTCTTCGCCGCGACGTGGGAGGGCGTGCGGATCGGCTTGGCCCAGGGCCTGTCCGGCTGGGCGATCCCCGATGCCCGCGTGGTGCTCACGCACGCGGGCTACGCCCCCAGGCAGAGCCACATGCACCAGAAGTTCAACAAGGACTTCTCGTCGGTCGGCGCGGACTTCCGCAACCTGGCCCCGGTGCTGGTCCACGAGGCCCTGCGGCAGGCGAAGACCGTCGTGTGCGAACCAGTCGAGGCCTTCCACCTGGAGATCCCCGCGGGCGCCCTCGCCGCGGTGACCGTCCTGGTCGCCCGCCTGTCCGGCCTCATCGCCGACACGGGCGCCGCCGCCGGGGCCCTGACACTCACCGGGACCCTGCCCACCAGGAGCGTCCAGCCCCTGCTGGCGCAACTCCCCGCGCTGACCAGCGGCGAAGGAGTCTTCACCGCCGAGGTCGGCCATTACACCCCGGTCACCGGCCCGCCCCCGGCCCGCCGCCGCACCGGCCCGGACCCCCTCGACAAGGAAGTTTGGTTCCGCGCCCGCCCCCGGTGAGCCCAAGTGCTTACCGGGGCTACTGCTGCCCGGTCACCTCGACCGCGCCACGGCGCCAAGCCGTTGCTAGCGCCGGGGCCGCGGCGCCAGCCCGGGATCGCGTCACACGCCCGGGCCTGGATAAGCCCCGAAGACCTCGCTGGACGCGCCGGGTTCCCGGTTGGCGCGGCCCGCGGGCGGGACCCGGCGTTACCGGCCCGGTGCCGCCAGCGCGGTGCAGGTGGCTGAGCAGGGCTTGAGGCTTCCGGTGTAGCCGCGCGTGCGGAGCGCGGCGTGCACCTGCGCCGCGGTCTGGCACTGGGTGCGAACGACGTCTCGCCAGTCGTAGCGCAGCGTCGCTCCGGTCGTGGCCGCCGCGTCGTTGTCACGGCGCCTGTCGTGGTCGCGCCGGTCGTCGTCGTGATACCGCTTGCCGTCGAGTTCCACGACGAGGCCGTATTCGTCGTAAGTGCGGTCGCGGAATCCCCTGCTGCCATCAGGCTTGGTGAACGGCACTTGCTTGCGGGCCGGCGGCAGCCCGTGCGCACGCTCGACATCGTGGTCGTAACGGTATTCGAGGGTCGAATGCGTGCCGGCGGCAGCCATCGTGATGACCTCGCTCAGTCGGTCCCGCCAGCGCACCTTCTTGCGGGTAGCGAGTGCCCGCTGCAGGCTGCCCGCGTTGGCAAGGTTCCGCTGGAATGCGCGGGTGACCCAGCCGACGGCATCATCGAAGCTGACGGATGCGTCCAGGAGATCCAGCACCGTCTGCTCGACGAGGGTATGCGGGGGCACGCCACGGGCGAAGCGCCACCCCTGCTCAATATAGGAGGAACGGTGGATCACGACATCCGGCAATGGGTGGACGCGTCGCTCGGTGGGAATCTTGAGATGAATCGGCAGCGACTGTTCGTCCGTTAGCCGGAGCAGTTCCGCCGCGGTTTGATGGCTGAGCTGCGCGCCCTTCCCCCCGTAAAGCAACGCGGCCCACAGGCGCGCATCTCTCCGGACGGGCCCGGTAAAGACCGCGTATACCCCCGGATATAGCTGCCGCCATCTGCCGCTCGCGACCTTGGACCTGATGGCACTGGCTGACATGCCGCCGCCGAGAGCCTGGTGTCTGCTGATAACGCCTGCCTGGGCTCGTGCCAGCTCCAGCAGGCGAGGCGGGATTCCACTGCTCACGAAGTCGATTATGAGGATACGGGCTGACACTCTAAGCGGCTCGCCGGATAAATCATGATAAGCGCGAATGCTGGAACCGGCGCTAACGGCGAAGGCACTGCCGCAGCCGTCCATGATCGCGGAATTTCCGTGTACCACGGAAATTTCGCGCGCTATACGAGCACCAAAATTCCGCGGTACCAAAAGTTTCCGTGATCATGAAAGCCGCGCCCGGGTAATTTATGTCGATAGGGGAGAAGAGTCGGATTCTGCGAGCTTGACCCCCGGTGTTTGGAGGTTCCCTTCGCTGAAGTGCGGCGGTGCGGCGGTGCGGCGGTGCGGCGGTGCGGCGGTGCG
>DAHWEX010000300.1 GCA_027326205.1 Actinomycetota bacterium | reverse complement strand
CGCGCTCGGCCTGCCGGTCATCGCGGCCGCCGGCCCGGTCGACGAGGCCGGGCACGTCCAGGTCGCCGTGCTCGACACCGCCCGCGGCGCACTGGACGCGGCCACCGACCCGCGGGCCGACGGCCAGGCGAGCGTCATCGAGTGCCTGTGACGAGGCGCGCTACCACCAGGAAGGCAGAGACGATGAGTGACAAGCACTGGACAGACCCGCTCACCCACGCCGAGATCGCCGAGGTCGTGGCGCTGGTGCGCGCCGATCCCCGCCTCGGCGAGCGGCCACGCTTCTGGGGGATAGCCGTCGAGGAGGGGCTGGCCCGTGCCCTCGCGCCCGGCCAGGGCCGCCCGGTCCGGCTGGTGGTGATGAACCCCGACGCGCACGCCGCGTGGGAGGTCGGCGCCTGGACCTCGGGCAGTGACCGCACGGCCTCCGTCGCCTCGTGGCAGCCGGTGGACAGCAAGCGGCCCGGCGTGTCGAGCGAGGAGGCCAGGATCGCCGCGGCGGCCTGTCGCGCGGACCCGGCCTTCCGGCGGGCGCTGGCCGAGCGGGGGATCGGTGACCCGTCGCTCGTCTGGGTCGACCCGGAGTCGATCACCGGATTCGAGCCCGCGGACTTGGCCGGGCGACGCCTGTCCTGGGGCACGGTCTGGCATCGCGAGTCCGAGGATGACAACGGCTACGCCCGCCCGGTCGCCGGGCTGGTGCCGATCATCGACCTGGAGACCCTGCAGGTGCTGCGGATCGAGGATCACGGCGCCGTGCCGCTCGCCACGGAGGGCGGCAACTACCGCTCGGGCACCTGGGGCCCGGACCGCCGGGTGGCGCCGCTGGAGATCAGCCAGCCGGAAGGGCCGGGCTTCGCCGTCGACGGCCAGCTGGTCACCTGGCAGAACTGGTCGTTCCGCGTCGGCTTCACCCACCGTGAGGGGCTCGTGCTGCACGACGTCGTCTACCACGAGGGCGACGAGGCGCGCCCGGTGCTGAAGCGAGCCGCGGTCAACGAGATGTACGTCCCCTACCTGGACAGCGACCCCACGGCCTACCGCAAGAACTTCTTCGACTGGGGCGAGTACGGCGCCGGCCCGCTCACCGCGTCGCTGGAACTCGGCTGCGACTGCCTGGGCGAGATCCGCTACCTGGACGCCGCCGTGCTGAGCGGCCTCGGTGAGCCGCGCACCATCGCCAACGCGGTCTGCCTGCACGAGGAGGACTTCTCCGTGCTGTGGAAGCACGTCAACACCCGCACCGGCGAGGCGGACGTGCGCCGGTCGCGGAGGCTGGTGGTCTCCTTCTTCGCCACCGTCGCCAACTACGACTACGGCTTCTACTGGTCCTTCTACCAGGACGGCATGATCGACCTTGAGGTCAAGCTGACCGGCATCCTGTCGGTCTCCGGTATCGCGGACGGCAGGACGCCGGCCTACGGCAGGCTGGTCAGCCCCAACGTGCAGGCGCCCAACCACCAGCACTACTTCGGCGTGCGGCTGGACATGGGGGTGGACGGACCGCGCAACCGGCTGTACGAGGTACACGCCGAGATCGAGCCGGACGAGGAACTCAACCCCTACGGCAACGCTTGCCGGATGGTGAAGACGCTGATCCCGTCGGAGGCGGCCGCCGCCCGCAGCACCGACCCGGCACGGGCGGTGCACTGGCTGGTGGAGAGCACCACCAGGATCAACCGCTACGGCGACCACACCGGCTACCGGCTTACCCTGCCGAGCACCACCAGGCTTTTCGCCCGCCCCGGCAGCATCGCGGCGCGCAAGGCGCCGTTCGTCGCCCGGCACCTGTGGGCGACGGCCTACGATCCGGCCGAGCGGTTCATCGCGGGGGAGTACCCCAACCAGGCGCCGCTTGGCGAGGAGGGCGTCCAGGCATGGCAGCGCGCCGACCGCTCCCTTGACGGCGCGGAACTCGTGCTCTGGCCGGTGGTGGGCGTCCATCACGACCCGCGCCCCGAGGAGTGGCCGGTCATGCCGGTGCACCGCATTGGCCTGCGCCTGGAGCCGGACGGCTTCTTCGCCCGCAATCCCGCGCTCAACCTGCCCGCGCCGAAGCCCCACGCGCCCGCCGGCCAGGACGGTGCCTGCTGTCACTAGTGCAGCCGATCGCTAATCCCTGAGGGGTCTCCGGTTACGGTCTGTCTCGGTCATGCGGCTTCGGTGAGGGTGTTCTTGTCCGGGTGGCGCTGGAGGTAACGGGCGTGGTCGGCGTCTGCGTCGTACTTCCGTTTCCAGGGGTGCGCGGTCTCGTTGTAGCCGGTGGTGAACTCGGTGATCTGGTCCTCCAGGTCTTCCTGGGACTCGAAGCCGCCGCGGCGCAGGAGCTTGCGCGTCAGATTCCGCCATTCCCGCACCGTGGTCTCGCCGCATCCCAGGTCACGGGCGATCCTCGCATTCTCGTCGCCCGCGGCCGCGGCCAGGATGATCCCGGCCCGGAGCGCCGGCCGCTGCGGGCTCGTGCCCGCGCTGATGACCTGCCGCAGCTTCCGCTCCCGCT
>DAHWEX010000278.1 GCA_027326205.1 Actinomycetota bacterium | reverse complement strand
GTCACCGCGGGCGCGCCCCAGATGCCGAGCAGATCGTCGGTCAGCTGGAACGCCAGGCCCACATGCCCGCCGAATTCGGCCAGCCCCATCGCCATCTCCGGCGAGGCGCCCACGTGCACCGCGCCGATCGTGCAGGCGCAGGCCATCAGCGCGGCCGTCTTGTCGCCGGCCATCTCGATGCACTCCGGCAGGGTCACGTCGCCGCGCTCCTCGAACGCGAGGTCCTCGCCCTGCCCGGCGATCAGCCGCATCACCGCGGTGGACAGGCAGCGGGCCGCCCACAGCCCGCCCGGCGCCGTGTCCTCCAGCAGCAGCTCGTTGGCCAGGGCGACCATCCCGTCGCCGGCCAGGATCGCCGCGCCGACTCCGAAGATCGTCCAGGCGGTCGGGCGGTGCCGCCGCTCGGTGTCCCCGTCCATGATGTCGTCGTGCAGCAGCGAGAAATTGTGTACCAGCTCAACCGCGACCGCGGCGCTGACGCCGCGCTCGGGGACCGCGCCCGCGGCGCGGGCCGAGAGCAGCGCGAGCGCGGGACGCAGCGCCTTGCCGCTCCCCACGCGCACCGGGTTCCCCTGCGCGTCGGCGAGGCCGTAGTGGTAGGCAGCCACCCGGCGAACGCGGGGGCTCAGCCGGTTAATCGCGGCCTCCGTGGCCGGGCCGACCAGGTCACGCGCCACGGCAACGCCAGCGGGCATCACGACCGTCACGAGCGCACCTCCCTCTCATCCGCTTCAATGTCCACTTGCTTGTTCTCTTCGGTCAGTTCGGTCACCGCGCCCCGGTCAGCGTCAGCACCGGGAATTTCGCGATTTGTTCCCGCAGCCTTCGACTCGTGCAAGGCGATGACGGCGTTGAGCCCGCTGCGGACGGCGCCCTCCATCGTGTCCGGCCAGCCGGTGTCGGTCCACGAGCCCGCCAGGACCAGGCCGGGCAGGCCGGTCCTGGCGCGCGGGCGCAGCCGCGCGGTGCCGGGCACCTGCCGGAACGTCGCCCGCTTCTCCCGGGTGACGAAGAACTCCGTCACGGTCGCCTCCCGCGCCGCGGGGAACAGCTCCGCCAGGGCGGGGAGGAAGATCTCCCGCAGCTTGGCCACCGGCAGGTCCGCGTACTGGTCGGCCGCCGACTGCGACAGCGCCAGGTACTGGCCCGCCTCGCCGCGAGCGTGCATGCCGGAGATCCGCGTCCGGTCGAACACCCACTGCACCGGGGAGTCGACGGCCGCGGCGAACGGCACGTCCATGATCTTCCGGTCGTAGATGACGTGCACGTTCACGATCGGGGCGGTGCCGAGCCCGGCCCACCCGCCGACGGTCTCGGCCGGCAGCGCGCCCGGCGGGATCAGCCTGGCGGCCTGCTCGTGCGGCACCGCCAGCACGACGGCGCTGTATTTCTTCCCGGGGGAATGATCCCCCCGGAGACCCCCCAAATCATGGGGGAGTCCCTCCCCCATTGCCCCCTCTGCCCCCTCGCCGGGGCTTCGCCCCGGGACGGCACCTGCGGCGCCGGGTACGTTTCCGGTGGGTGCGGTTCCTGGTCCACTGTGTCCCGGGTTACTCTCCCCGGTCTGGGCGGCGGCGTTGGCCAGGCGGATGGTGAACTCGTTACCTACTGGCTCGATCGACGCCACTTTGGCGGACAGGTGAACCTCCGCGCCCAGTTCGGCGAGGAGCTTCGCGGCCGCCGTGCCATGGAGTTCGCCGAGCGGCAGGGCGGGGACGCCGATGTCGGCCGCGTCCGCCCGGCCGAGCAGGCCGGTCTTCACCACCACCGCGGCGAGGGCGAGGCTGGCGTCATCGCCCGGGACGTTCAGCGACGAGACGGAGAACAGGTCCCACAGGACGCGGCGGGTGCGCTCGTCCTGGCCGTGGGCCTCGAGCCAGTCGCCGAGCCGCTGGGAGTCCGTCCGCGGGTCCGCCGGGTCCAGGCTCCGGAAGGCGAGGGCGGCCCGGCCGAGCCGCAGCCGCTGCGGCCAGCTCAGGAACGGGTAGCCGAAAAGGGCCGGCAGCATGTGCAGCGGCGCGGGGATACGCCGCCGCCGCATCGCGGTCCGCTTGCCTGGCGCGACGACCGTCACGTCGAAACGCGGCTGGAGGGGCGCCTGGGCCGTCACCCCGAGCCGGTCGAGCAGGCCCCGGTAGGCGGTGCAGCAGCGCAGGAACACGTGCTGGCCGGTGTCGATGACCAGGCCGTCCCGGTTAAAGGACATCGTCGCGCCGCCGAGCCTCGGCTTGGCCTCCAGCAGCGTGACGTCGTGGTTCGCCTTGGCCAGCGCGATCGCTGCCGTGATGCCGGCCAGGCCCCCGCCGATCACGACGACCTTCACTCGCGGGCCCCCTTGCGGTACTTCCAGCGGTCGAAGCCGGCCAGGGCCTGGGCGGCCACGAGGGCCTTCTCGCTCCCGGGCAGGGACATGCGGCCCTCGAGCACGGCGTGCGGGTTGCGCGCGATGCGCTCGAGCAGGCGACGGTAGATGCCGGCCATGGCGCCGGTGCAGGCGGCGCTGCGGCGGTCGATCGTGACGAGCAGCCGCAGCCCGCTGCCGTACCATTCGCGGGCCCGGTTGGCCTCGAACTCGACCAGGTTCGCGAACCTGGCCTGCATCGCCTCGCCGGGGAACGGCTCGGGCTGGCCGAAGGGGGCGAACTCGATGCCGAACTTGTCCAGGTCCTCCTTCGGGAGGTAGACGCGGTTGTTCCGGAAGTCCTCGCGGACGTCGCGCAGGATGTTCGTCAGCTGCAGCGCCACGCCGAGGTCATCCGCCAGCTTGCTCTGCCGCTCGGGGCTCGCCGGCCCGTAGATGCCGAGGCTGAGGCGGCCGATGCTGCCCGCGACGCAGCGGCAGTAGTACAGCAGGTCGTCGAACGTGTCGTACTCAGCCTGGTTGACGTCGGCCAGGCAGCCGTCGATCAGTTCCTCGAACGCCGCGAGCGGAACCGGGAACCGCTTGCCCGTGTCGGCGAGCGCGACGAGAACCGGGTCGCCGGGGTCAAGCCGCCCCGTCGCGTCCTCGCCGTTGACGGTCGCGACCAGCGCCTTGACCTGCTGCCTGGCCTCTTCAAGCCGCTCGGCCTTGGCGCCCCGCGCGAGGTCGCCGTCGCCGATGTCGTCGATGCGCCTGGCGTAGGCGTAGACGGCGGCGAGTGCCTTGCGCTTGTCCGGTGGCAGCAGCCTGATGCCGTAGGCGAAGTTCCTGGCCTGCTCCCAGGTGACCCGCTCACACTGGGCGTAGGCCTCGGCTGTGTTCATGACCACGGGGTTCACTCCTCACCTCCCCTTGACGTAGCAGCGCGCCATCATCGCGAGCGTGTCCGCCTTGCCGGGCCTTGGCGTGCTGCGCAGGACATCGTAGCCGCCGGCCTCGATCGCCTTCAGGGTCGCGCGACCGCCGGAGACGTAGCCGGCGATGGCGAGCCTGGCCATGCCCTTGAGCGTCCCGACGAGCGGGCTCCCCTCGTCCAGCGCCCTCGCCGCACGGTCCGCCTCGAACCTGATCAGCTCCCTGACCCGCTTGCTCGCGGTCGGCTCGGCCAGGTCCGCCTCGGTCACCTGGTAGGCGTCCATGTCCTGCTTCGGCAGGTAGACCCGACCGCCCGCGAGGTCCTCGGCGACGTCCTGGGTGTGCTCGATGACCTGCAGGGCGGTGCAGACGAGATCCGACGCCGCGATGCGCTCCGGGGTCGCCGCGTCCATGATGTAGAGGACCACCTGGCCGACCGGGTTCGCGGACAGGGTGCAGTAGTCCTCAAGGTCCCGGTACCTCGCGTACCGGGTGACGAGCTGGTCCTGGCGGTTGGCCTGGATGAGGTCGAGGAGCGGCTGGGCCGGGACCCCGGTTTCCCGGACGGTGCGCCCCAGCTCCCTGATCGCCGCGACGCGCGGTTCTTCGCCCGCGTAAATGCGCCGCACGTCCTCCTGCAGCTCGTCAAGCAGCCTGAGCCTGGTCGCGGTGACCTGCTCCGGTGGCGCGCTGCCCGGCATGCCGGGCAGCGGCTCATCGCCGATGTCGTCGACCAGGCGGGCGAAGCCGTAAAGCGCGGTCAGGTGGGCGCGGTACCGCTTCGGCAGAACGCGGAGGGCGACCGGAAAGTTCTCGGCCGACGCCTTGGCCGCGACAGCCAACGAGACGCGCGCCGCGATCTCCTCGTCGCGTTCGCCCTCGTCGACGCCGCTACTCCCCGCACGGCTACTCCCCGCACGGCCATCCCCTGCGCCAGTCACCTGTCTATTTGGGCACAGCTCAGAAATAAATGCAAACAATGACACCCCCGTCACCTGACACCGCTGTCGGAGAACTATGACGGACTCGTCAGGGAAACCACGGGCGGCGCTGGTCGCGCGGCACATTGCGCGCGCCTAATTAGTTTGCAACAGGGAATGCCGGTATGCTAAGCAATGAACAAAAGACTACTCGCAAGCACCCTGAACTGCACGAACAATCTTTTTTGCAAGTTTCTGGCAACGCGCCGGCCGACGGTCCGGCTGGGCCCGGCTGACTCCCGGCACCCCCTTGACATAATTTTCACGCGTGCCGATACAGGCCGCGGTAAATCATGGATATGACACATAGCGGAAACACTATGACGCGGTGCGGGCCGCCGGACGCCCGCCGTGCCGCCCGGCCGCCGCTACCAGGCCAGGGGTGAGAAACAGCACGTTCAGCGGGCGCGCTCAACTGCGCCAGATCAGGACCAGGGCGCAGTCGTCTCCGCTGGCCACCGTGCGCTGCATGGTGGTGACCAGCTCCGGTGCGCCGGTCTTGAAGCCGGCCACGACCAGGCGCTCGGCCTCGCCCAGCATGCGGGCGATGCCCTCGTCGATGTCCCGGCGCGGGGCCTCGACCATGCCGTCGGTGTAGAGCATGATCGCGTCGCCCCGGCGCAGCACTCCCTCGTCCGGGACGTCGGGGACGGCCCCGAGGTCGGAGACCACGCCGAGCACGATGCCCCGGGCGGCCGACGTGCTCCAGATCCCGGTGTTGGCGTCGAACCGCGCCGCGGGCGGATGCCCCGCCGAGTAGACCGTGTACTCCCCCGAGGCCAGCTCGATCGACACGTGGACCGCGGTCACGAAGCCCTCGTCGGCGGAGCTTCTGCGCAGGTAGGCGTTGGCCGCCGGCAGGAACTGCCCGGGCGGCACCGAGCCAAGCACGCCGCCGAACGCGCCGGACAGCAGCAGCGCCCTGGTCGCCGCGTCCATGCCCTTGCCCGAGACGTCGATGAGGGCGACCTGCAGGGTCTTGCCGTCGCTGCAGGAGATCACGAAGTCACCGCCGAACGACGAGCCGCCGGCCGGGCGCAGGACCACGGTGGAGCCCCAGCCGTCGCCCAGCTCGGGCAGCGTGCCCTGCGCCCGGATACGGTCGCGCAGCTCGATCATCATGCGGTCGG
This sequence comes from Actinomycetota bacterium, assembly GCA_027326205.1. Lineage (GTDB taxonomy): Bacteria > Actinomycetota > Actinomycetes > Streptosporangiales > Streptosporangiaceae > Trebonia. The sequence goes on along the minus strand of DAHWEX010000278.1, from coordinate 2,198 downwards.
CGCGCAGCCCCCGGGTGCCGAGCTTCCCCCGGGTGTTAGACAGCACGTCGGCGAAGTACGCGGTGGCCGCGATCGTGACGACGATGCCCGGTCCCGCCTTGTGCTGCACGATGTCGTACAGGAGTCCCGCCGCGACGATGCCCATCAGGATGCGCAGCGCCCTCGGCCACAGCAGCAGGCCGCCGCCGAGCAGCGGCAGCACCATGGCGCCGGGGGACACCAGCCAGACCGACACGTGCGCGGCGATGATCGAGATCGCGACCGCGACCATGGCCAACGCGGTCGCGACCCGGCGGTTCCTGGTGATGAACTGCTGCCTTACCAGGTTCCCGAGCCGCTGCCCGGCGCGGGTGAGGGAGCGCGGTGCCGCACGCGCTGCCGTCCTGCTCGCCGGAACTTTCATGACGTGCGCAGGCTATCCGCAGATCGGGGAAGTCGCACGCGGTCCACGCCCCATCTTTCCTGCTTTCCTGAGAAAACGATTGGCATCCTGCGGGCCGCGCGGGATATGACTCCATCATGGCAGACGAGTTCCCGCTCCGTCCCGTTACCTCGGACGAGTACGCCGCGTTCCGCCGCGTGCACGCTCACGCGTACAACTCTGGCCCCTCTTCTCCCGCCCGCGATGCGCGCGGACTGCGGCAGTTCGAGCCGGAACGGTCGCTCGCCGCCGTCGACGCCACGCTGCCGGCCGGGGAGCAGTTCGTCGGGGCCACCGGCATCTACAGCCTGCAGATGACCGTGCCGGGCGCGACGCTGCCGGTGGCCGGCGTCTCCATGGTCGCGGTCCTGCCGTCGCACCGGCGGCGCGGCGTGCTCCGTTCGCTGATGCGCCGGCAGCTTGCCGATATCGCGGCCCGGGGACAGGAGCCGGTCGCGGCGCTGTGGGCGTCGGAGACGCCGATCTACGGCCGGTACGGCTACGGGCAGGCGTCGTCCACCGCGCGCTTCGAGTTCGGGCGCGGCGAGGGCGCGCTCGCCCCGCAAGCGCCCGCCGATCCCGCGCTGCGGCTGCGACTCGTCGAGCCGCACGCGGTGGCGGCCGAGCTGGCCAAGGTCTTCGACGCCGTTCGCCCGCGGCAACCGGGTTTCTTCGCCCGCGACGAGGACTGGTGGGGCCGGGTGCTGCGTGACGAGTCGCAGGAGCGGCGGGACGCCGGGCCGCTGCGCTGCCTGCTCGCCGAGGACGACGCCGGGGTGCGGGGGTACGCCGTCTACCTCACCCACGACGGCCGGGACAGCGCGGCCCTCCCCGATGGCTCGCTGCGGATCAGGGAGCTCGTCGCCGCCGACCCGGCGGCGGGGGCGGCGCTCTGGGGCAGCCTGCTCGACCGGGACCTGGTCACCTCCGTGGTCGCCGAGCTGCGGTTCCCCGACGACCCGGTGCTCTTCCAGCTGCTCGACCCGCGCCGGGCGCGCGTGCGGGTGAGCGACGGGATCTGGGTGCGGATCATCGAGATCTCCAGCGCGCTGGCCATGCGGGCCTACTCGTGCCCGGTCGACGTGGTGCTGGAGGTCACCGACGCGCTGCTGCCCGGGAACGCGGGCCGCTGGCGGCTGACCGCCGCCGGTCCCGGTTCGGCGCGCTGCTCGCGGACGACCGAGCCCGCCGACCTCGCGCTCGGCGTCCGCGAGCTCGGCGCGGCCTACCTCGGCGGCACCCGCCTCGGCACGCTGGCCGCCGCCGGGCTGGTCCGCGAGTTCCGACCCGGCACGCTAGCGGAGCTGTCGGCCGCGATGAGCTGGCCCACCGCCCCGTGGTGCCCGCAGATCTTCTAGGGGACACTAAAACCTATGCCGGTTACCAAGATCACGCTGTCTACCGCCATGCGGGCGCGGGACGTGTCGCGGCCGGGCGAGGAGCACCTCGCGGCGGCCGCCGGGCACGAGGCGGCCGCCCGCCACCCGGCACCGCCACCGCCCAAGCCCGCCCGGCCCGCCGCGGCGGCCAGCACCGGCAACGCCGACAAGACCGGCCCGCCGGAAGCACCCGCCCCGGTCGAACCGCCGACGGCCCGCCGACGTCGCCGCCGCCGCTCTTAGGGAAGCGCGCCCGTTTCCTCGTAGGCCGCGACCTGGGCGAGCCGCCTGGCGTGGCGGGGCTCGCCGGAGAACGGGGTCTCGACGAAGGTCTTCGCGAACGAGACCGCGTCCTCGGTGCTGTACTGCCGCGCGCCGAGGCTGAGCACGTTGGCGTC
>DAHWEX010000244.1 GCA_027326205.1 Actinomycetota bacterium | reverse complement strand
CCGCTAGAGCCAGCCGTACTCGAGGTATCCCACCCGCTGGCACGCCTGGCGGGCTCCGGGAACTAGGCCGCGAGGTTCGGCAGGCGCTTCCCGGCCTCCTCGTGACGGCGGGCGCCGCCCGGCTCCGGCGGCGATGAGATCCGGTCAGGCGCGAAGTCAGTGCTGTTGACACTGGCTAGCGGCACGGGGCCAGCGAGACTTGGCTAAGAGGAAGGCACCGGCATGGCGATCACGGACGGCGGCTACCTGAACGTGCTCTTCGTCGCGGACTTCAAGCGTGCGCGCGATTTCTACGAAAACGTCATGGGGCTGGAGCTCGTCCAAGGGACAGACGGCGTCGACGCGTACTTCGCGTTCGGGTCCGGCGGTCTGCTGCTCATCGCGCACGAGACCGCAGACGACCTGCTCAGCCCTCAGGACGTGGACCACCTGCCCGCCCGGGGCGGACGGTTCGTGATGGCGGCCGCGGTGGACGACGTCGACGAGGCCTACGCGGACCTGCTGGCCAAGGGCACGGAGTTCATCCGGGTTCCGGAGGACCGGCACTGGGGACTGCGCTGCGCGCACTTCAAGGACCCGGACGGCAACGTGTGGGAGATCCACGCGCCGACGGCCAGGTAGCGGACCGGGCTAATGGTCGATGTCCCCGAGGGTGCTCGCGTCCTCGGGGACATCGACCGAGTGCTGCTTGAGCGCGGCGAGTGGGACGATTTCCAGGGCACGCTCGTGGGTGGACGCGAGCACCACGGGCGCGGCCAGGCCGTCATGGTAGGCGCGTAGCCAGTTGGCCGCGGTGACGCACCAGCGGTCCCCCGGCACGAGACCGGGAAAGCGGAACTGCGGCATGGGAGTGCTCAGGTCGTTGCCAATGCTCCGCTGGTGCTCGAGGAACTCGCTCGTCACCACCGCGCAAACGGTGTGGCTGCCGATGTCCTCCGGACCTGCGGTGCAGCAGCCGTCCCGGTAGAAGCCGGTGAGCGGGTCAGTTCCACATGGCTCAAGCTCGCCGCCGAGCACGTTCCGATCACCCATCCCGCAAGTATCGACAGCAGTGCCCCGCGTCCGCAACCCTCAGCAAGTGAAGATCATTAACCAGCCTTCTTCTTAACCAGCCCTTTGCCTTGGCGAGAGGGCTGGCGGGACATGCCTCGGCAGCAGGCTCGCTCCCGCTGGCGCCGGCCATTCAGGTGATGGTGCTCAGCACCGCGAGCATGAACGTGGCGATCGCCGCGAACCCGTGGGCGACGGGAACGAGAATCGCCAGGTTAGGGCGGAGGGGGCGGTGGCGCGGCACGGAAACGGGATCCGCGAGGAACCGGGCGATCATCTCGTCGGTCACCTCGAACCCCGGCTCGGCCTCGCCCGCCCCGGCGGCAGCCGGCCGTGCCTCCCGCGCCGCTGCGATTCCCGCGTCCGCGGCGTCCGGCGCACCCGTCGGCGCCCCGTCGGCCTCGCGGAGGCCGCGCCCGGCGGGGCGCCGTTCCCCCGGCTTGCGCGCCGGATAGGGGGTCCATAGCGTCACGGTGCACAGCCCGAGCCCCACCGCGGTCACCAGCAGGGCGACCGCCGCCCAGGCGAGCGCCCGGGCTCCGGAGACCAGGAAGGCGGTCCAGCACAGCAGCCCGACGACGGCCGCCGCGGCATGCCCGAATATCAGCTGCGGCGGAAGCCCGCCCGCCTTGGCGCGCTCCCGGCCGAGCCCGCCGCGGGCGAGCCAGGTGCGCAGCATGAAGGCGCCCAGGCTCGCGGTGACGAGCCAGCTGATCAAGGTCGCGGAACGCATGATGAGGTGAGTGTCCCCGCCCTGGAACCGCTTGACAATAGTTAACGACATTGTTAACTATTGTCCGCGTGAGGCATAACGCGGACCTGGCCGCGGAGACGGTCATCGAGGCGCTCTCCGACCCGACCCGCCGCCAGATCGTGGCGCTGCTCGGCGGCGGTCCCAAGCGCGCGGGCGAGCTCGCGTCCGAGGTCGGCATGTCGGCTCCGGCCATGAGCAGGCACCTGCGAGTGCTGTTGTCGGCCCGGGTGATCACCGACGAGCGGCTGGACGAGGACGCGCGGGCCCGGGTCTTCCGGCTCCGCCCCGAGTCCATCGAGGCCGCCCAGGCGTGGCTCGGCGGCGTGCTGTCCGGCCCCGCCGAACCGCCGGCCGCGCACGTTTCCGGCTGACGCACGGCGCCGTCTTACGGACAGCCGCCACAACGCCGCCGTTCACCTGCGCGCCCCCCGCGCGGGGGTACGGTGAGGCGGTGAGCATCTATGACATCCCGGTGAAGACCCTGGCCGGCGAGGACTCGTCCCTCGGCGCGTTCGCGGGCAAGACCCTGCTCGTGGTGAACGTCGCTTCCAAGTGCGGGCTGACCCCGCAGTACACCGCACTCGAGGAACTGCACGCACGACTGGCCCCCCGGGGCTTCGCCGTGGTCGGCTTCCCCTGCAACCAGTTCGGCGGCCAGGAGCCGGGGACGGCGCAGGAAATCGAGGAGTTCTGCTCGATGACCTACGGCGTGACGTTCCCGATGTTCGAGAAGGTCGAGGTCAACGGGCCGGGACGGCACCCGGTCTACGACGCGCTGACCGCCGCCCCGGACGCGTCGGGTGCGGCCGGCGACATCCAGTGGAACTTCGAGAAGTTCGTCCTGGACCCGGGCGGCTCCGTCGTGGCCCGGTTCCGCCCGCGCACGGTCCCCGACGCCCCGGAGGTCCTCGAAGTCATCGAGGCCAACCTCCCGGCCTAGTAGCCACCGCTTTTGCGGTGATCACGAAGCCGCGGTACCGCCGGGGCACTGGACTCCCGGTTCCGCGGCCGGACCGCGCGTCCGGCGCGGGCCGCCGCGCGGCCTGCCGCGCTGGAGAAGCCGGACCTGCCGTCCCAGCCGACCGGCGCATCCCGCGCTAACCCTCAGGGTTCCTGGGCACTTGGCGCGGGTGAAAATTGGGCTAGGGCACCTTGCCGGGGGCTGTTGGCGGGTCTAGCGTCCCCCGCATGACGACGTTTGTTCTGGTACACGGGGCGTGGGGCGGGTCGTACGGCTTCAAGTACGTGCGCGGGCCGTTGCGCGACGCAGGGCATGAGGTGTTCACCCCGTCGCTGACCGGGATCGGCGAGCGCTCTCACCTGGCGTCGCCGCAGGTCGACCTCACCACGCACGTGACCGACGTGGTGAACACGATCCTGTACGAGGACCTGACCGACGTCGTGCTGCTCGGCTACTCCTACGGCGGCATGGTGGTCACCGGCGCGCTCGAGCACGTCGCCGACCGGGTCGCGCACCTGGTCTACCTGGACGCGTTCAAGCCGGAGAACGGGCAGTCGCTGCGCGACCTGAGCGGCGCGCCCTACCGGCCGGCCGCGGTCGGGCCGGGCAGCAGCTGGCTGGTCGAGCCGCTCTACCGGCCGCTCGACGACCAGGGGCAGGTCGACTGGTTCCAGGCGCGGCGTAGCTGGCACCCGGTCGGCTGCTTCACCGAGCCGGTGCGACTGGCCAGGCCGCTCGAGGACTTTCCGTTCACCCGCACCTACGTCAAGGCCCTGCGGGAGGCGCGCGCGACGGCCCGCGCCGGGACCAGCGCGTTCTGGCGGGCGGCGGAGTACGCCAAGGGCAACCCGTCCTGGCGGTACCGCGAGATCGACACCGACCACATGATCCCGGTCAACAAGCCGGCCGAGCTGGCCGAACTGCTCCTCGAGCTTACGTAGCCGCCTGAACACGCTCAGGGGTATGAGAAGTCTGGCCGACCGGTGGCATTAACCCGCGGTCGTTCGGCTCGAATGTCAGTGGTACCGCCTACAGTGATGAGCTGTGACTGCGACTGCAACCACTGATGACCTTGAGTCATACCGGCGCGAGCTGACCGGGTACTGCTACCGGATGCTCGGGTCGGCCTTCGAGGCGGACGACGCCGTGCAGGAGACCATGCTGCGCGCGTGGAAGGCCGCCGCCGGGTTCGAGGGACGGTCCTCGCTGCGGTCCTGGCTGTACCGGATCGCGACGAACGTGTGCCTGGACGCGCTGCGCGGCGAGAAGCGGCGGGCGCTGCCGATGGACCTCGGCCCCGCGTCCCCGCCGGTGGAGTCGCTGCTGCGGCCCGGCCCGGCGGAGGACCGCTGGGTGACCCCGATCCCGGACGCGCGGGTCGTGCCCGACATCGGCGATCCCGCGGAGATCGCGGCGGTCCGCGACTCGGTGCGGCTCGCGTTCGTGACGGCGCTGCAGCACCTGCCGGCCCGGCAGCGGGCCGCGCTGATCCTGTGCGAAGTGCTCAAGCTGCCCGCCGCGGAGGCCGCCACCGTGATGGACAGTTCCGTCGCGTCGGTGAACAGCGCCCTGCAGCGGGCGCGGGCCGCCATGGCGGAGCTGCCCGAGCACCAGCGGCCGTGCCGGGTCGAGCCGGAGAACGCGGAGTTGCTCGCGCGGTACGTGGACGCGTTCCAGCGGTACGACATGAAGGCGATGATCGGTCTGCTGCGCGAGGACGCGCTGCAGACGATGCCCCCTTTCGAGATGTGGATCCAGGGCGCCTCGGCCATCACGGCGTGGATGGTCCAGCCAGGGCCCAGCGGCTGCGCGAACTCCATCCTCGTGCCCGTGCGGGCGAACGGCGTGCGCGCCTGGGGGCAGTACCGGCCGGATCCCGGGCACGGCGGGTTCGCACCGTGGGCGCTCCAGGTCCACGAGGTCGAGGACGGCCAGATCAGCCGGATGACGTTCTTCCTGGACACCGGGCGGCTGTTCCCGCTGTTCGGACTGCCGGACCGGATCTTCGACGACCGGTGACGCACAATGCGGGGGGCCGGGGTGCGTTCCCCTGGAGCTAGCCGAGTGCCCGTTACGCTGGATTGTGCGGGTTCTTTTTTGTGCGGCGGGAGCACGCGTCGCCGGGCGGGCTTATCGGGGACGCGTGCGCCGCGGCTTCCCGGCATCGCGGGCCGCCCGGCGGCCGGCCTGGAGTTGACGTCGGCAACAGTTGCCGAAGGCAATGGTTCGCACTGAGACGGTTCTCACACCCGGCCGCGGCCGACGGGGGCGGCGCGCTGGCTTAGCGTTTTACCTGTGTCCCACGATCTCCTCCAGGCCCTCGCCATCTTCGCGGCCGGCCTCGCTGCGGGCACGATCAACACGGTCGTGGGCTCGGGGACGCTGATCACGTTTCCCACCCTGCTGGCGTTCGGCTACCCGCCGGTGCTCGCGAACGTGTCCAACAACGTCGGGCTCGTGCCCGGCGTGGCCTCGGGGGTGCACGGCTACCGCGCGGAACTGGCCGGGCAACGGCCCCGGGTCATCAGGCTCGGCTCGGCGTCGCTGCTCGGCGGGCTGGTCGGGGCGATCCTGCTGCTCGTCTTGCCGGCCGGGGCGTTCAAGGAGATCGTGCCGGCGCTGATCGGGATCGCGCTGGCGATGATCCTGGTGCAGCCCCGGCTGGCGAAGTTCGTCGCCGCGCGGCAGCGGGCGCGGGGCGGCCAGCCGCCCGAGACGGCCGGTGACGGCCTCGGCGCGCCCGCCGTGCAGGCCGGCGGCCCGGTGCTGTGGGTGCTGGTGTTCCTGTCCGGGGTGTACGGCGGGTACTTCGGCGCGGCCCAGGGGGTGCTGCTGATCGGGCTGATGGGCGTGGCCCTCACCGACACCATGCAGCGGATCAACGCGGTCAAGAACGTCCTCGCCGGCCTGGTCAACGGGGTCGCGGCCCTGGTCTTCCTGGTCGCGACGCACATCGACTGGGGGGCGGCCGGGCTGATCGCCTGCGGGGCGGTCCTGGGCGGCCAACTCGGCGCGCGGATCGGGCGGCGGCTGCCGCCCTGGGGGCTGCGCCTGGTCATCATCTGCGTCGGCGTCGTCGCGCTGGTGAAGCTGCTGACCTGACGGCCGCAAATTTCCGCAAGGGTTCGCAAATATCGCTCTATAGCGACGACGTTATTGACCGTCATCTGCCGCCTGTTTCCGCAAGAAACCGCAAAAAGCACATAATCCCAGGTAGACACGCGAAACTCTGCGCCATAAAGTTCATTATTTGCGCCAGAAAATCTAGTTATTGCATTGCTTCGTTGTTAAATGTAATGTTCCGGTTGATAAACCATCAGCGCTGAACCAGGTCCAGCGCTTGCCGCGGCAGCCGTTCCCCGCCGCCGCCTCACGGCGGCGGCCACCACCGTCCCTGTCGGCAGGGACGGCACCTCCCCGCCCCTCCAGGGAAAGGCATGCCCGCGATGTCCCTTCGACACAGCCCGCCCGGCCCCGGCGCCGCCCCAAGACACGGCGCCGCCCCTAGAAACAGCGCCGCGCCACGACCGCGGACGCGACTGGCCGCGCTCGCCGCGGCCGTCGTCACCGCGATCGCCGCGGCGGCCGCGGTGGCGGTTGCCGCGCCGGTTTCCGCCAGGGCAGCGACGGCCGCTCCCCCGTACTGGGCGCGGTCCCCGTTCAGCGTCCCGAGCGGGACCGGCGCCAGCGTCCCGTTCACCGAGTACGAGGCGGAGGCCGCGAGCACCAACGGCACGGTCATCGGCCCGGACTTCACCCAGGGCGGCCTCGCGACCGAGGCGTCGGGCCGGGAAGCGGTGCAACTCAAGGCCACGGGCCAGTACGTCCAGTTCACGCTGACCAGCGCGGCCAACGCGTTCGACGTGCACTACGCCGTCCCGCAGGGAGCGTCCGGCACGCTGTCGGTCTACGTGAACGGGACCAAGCTCAGCCAGGAACTCAACCTCACCTCGGCCTACAGCTACATCTCCACGCCGAGCATCACCGGCAGCCAGACGCACAAGTTCTACGACGACACCCGGATGATGTTCGGCCAGACGTACCCGGCCGGCACGACCGTGCGCCTGGAGGCGGACTCTTCCGACACGGCGCTGCCCTACACGATCGACGTGGCGGACTTCTACAACGTGCCCGCCGCGGCCGCGCAGCCGGCCAACTCGGTCTCGGTGACGAGCGAGGGCGCCGACCCGACCGGGGCCGCGGACTCGACCGCCGCGTTCCGCAACGCGATCGCCGCGGCCAACTCCGCCGGGGAGCCGGTCTGGATCCCGGCCGGGACTTACCTGGTCAGCTCGGCGCTCCAGGTGAACTCGGCGACGATCGAGGGGGCCGGCGACTGGTACTCGCAGCTCAAGACCAACGAGTTCATCGACAACACCTCGGCCGTCTCCGGCCCGGTCAACCTAAGCGGTTTCGCGATCCTCGGCAGCACCGTGGGCCGGCACGACAACAGCACGGCGAACGCCATCGACGGGTCGCTCGGCAACGGCCTCACGGTCAACGGCCTGTGGATCCAGGACACGAACGTGGGCTTCTGGCTGCAGTACGGCAACAGCAACTGCACGGTGGAGAACAGCGTCATCGAGTCCACCGACGCGGACGGCCTCAACTTCAACGGCAACGCCACCAACTGCACGGTGAAGAACAACTTCATCCGCAACACCGGCGACGACGGGCTGGCCATCTGGTCGTATCCCGCGGCCGACTCCGGCATCACGTTCGCCAACAACACGATCGTGCAGCCGACCCTGGCCAACGGCATCGCCGACTACGGCGGCTCGAACAACACGATCTCCGACAACGTGGTCGCGGACACCGAACCGCTCGGCAGCGGCATCGCCATCTCCAACGAGCAGTTCCTTTCCCCGTTCACGCCGCTGTCCGGCACCATCACCGTGTCGGGCAACTACCTGATCCGGACCGGCGCGCAGAACCCGAACTGGGGGCACCCGATGGGCGCGGTCCGGTTCGACGCCTACGACTCGGCGTTCAGCAACGTCACCGTGAACTACAGCGGCGGCGCGATCGTGGACAGCCCGTACGAGGCGTTCGAGTTCGTCAGCGGCTCCGGCAACGGCTACGCCGTCAACGGGGTGAACATCAGCGACGTGAACGTGCAGAACCTCGGCACGGTCGTCATGCAGGCGGAAACCGCCGGCACCGCGAACGTCAGCGGCGTGACCGCCAGCGGCGTCGGGGTCCCCGGCGCCTACAATTACGCCTACCCGTCCAACACGGCCGGCGCGTACACCTTCAACCTCGGCAGCGGCAACTCGGGCTGGAGCACCACGCCGGTGCTCACCGCCTTCCCCGGCCCGGTGCAGCCCGGCTCGCCGACCGCGACGCCGGCCAGCCTGGCGTTCGGTGACGTGGCGTCGGGGTCGACGAGCGCCGCGCAGACGGTGACGGTGTCCAACCCCGGCGCCAGCGCCGTCTCGGTCTCCTCGGTCGCCGTCACCGGGCCGTTCAGCCAGGCCAGCACCTGCGGCGGGTCGATCGCCGCGGGCGGCTCCTGCACGGTCAGCGTCGCGTTCGCGCCCGCCAGCGGCGGGAGCCAGGCCGGCACGCTGACCGTCACCACCAGCGCGCCCGGCGGTCCGCTGACCGTCGCGCTGTCCGGCACCGGGGTCACCTCAACCACCAACCTCGCCCTCAACCAGCCGGTCACGGCGAGCAGCTCCACCTCGTCCAGCTACACCCCGCAGATGGCGGTGGACGGCAACACCGGCACCTACTGGGAGAGCACCGACGGCGCCGGCTACCCGCAGACGATCACGGTCGACCTCGGCTCAGTGCAGTCGATCGGGTCGATCACCCTGGACCTGCCGCCGTCGTCGGCCTGGTCCACCCGCACGGAGACGCTCTCGGTCCTCGGCAGCGCAAGCGGGTCGACGTTCAGCCAGGTCGTCGCCTCCGCCGGGTACACGTTCAACCCGTCCACCGGTAACACGGTCACGATCAGCCTGCCGTCCGGGACCAGCGCACGCTACGTGCAGCTGAGCTTCACCGGCAACACCGGCTGGTCCGCCGCGCAGCTGGCAGAGTTCGAGGTCTTCCCGGGCGGCGGGGGCGGGTCAACCGGCACCGCGCTGACCGCCTCGCCGTCGAGCGAGTCCTTCGGCAGCACGACGGTCGGCTCGACCAGCGCGGCCCAGTCGGTGACGGTGACCAACCCCGGCTCGGCTGCGGTCTCGATGAACTCGGTCGGGATCACCGGACCGTTCGCCGAGGGCAACAACTGCGGTACGTCGCTCGCCGCGGGCGCCTCCTGCACGGTCAACGTCACGTTCACGCCGACCGCGGCCGGCGCGGCCTCCGGCACGCTGTCGGTCAGCAGCAGCGCACCGGGCAGCCCGCTGACCGTGGCACTGTCCGGCACCGGCACGTCGGCGAACACCAACCTGGCCCTTAACCAGCCCACGACGGCCAGCGGGTACACGCAGAACTACGTGCCCGCCAACGCGGTGGACGGGAACACCAGCACCTACTGGGAGAGCACCGACAACGCGTTCCCCCAGTGGTTCCAGGTGGACCTCGGGTCCTCCGTGAGCGTGAGCAGGATCGTCATGGACCTGCCCCCGTCGACCGCCTGGGCGACGCGCACCCAGACGGTCACCATCCAGGGCAGCACCGACGGCACGAACTACACCACGCTCGCCGCGTCGGCGGGCTACACCTTCAACCCCGCCACGGGCAACACCGCGACGGCTACCTTCGCCGCGTCGGCGGTCCGCTACATCCGGCTGACCTTCAGCGCCAACACCGGCTGGCCCGCCGGGCAGCTCTCCGAGCTGCAGGTCTTCGCCAGCTGACCGCCGCGTAACGGTCGTCACCGCGGCCGGGCCGGGCGCCTTCCGCCCGGTCCGGCCGCGGACCGCGTTCCGCTCGCCGCTCGCCGCTCGCCGCTCGCCGGCCGCCGGCCGCCGGCCGCCGGCTAGCGCTTGTGGTCGAAGCAGTGGCCGCCCGGGTCGACCGCGGCCAGGATGCGCAGGCAGATGTCGCGGAGCTGACGGGTCTTGGGCTTCGTCAGCGGGTCGAAGACCAGGTTCCTGACCGTCTCGACGTGGCCGGGGGCCGCGGCGACGACGGTGTCCCGGCCCGCCCCGGTGAGCACGGCCAGCGTGTAGCGGCCGTCCTCGGGGTCGGGGGTGCGGCGGACCAGGCCCCGGCGCTCCAGCCGGGCGACGACCTGCGACAGCCGGGGCAGCGACCCGTCGGCGTGGGCGGCCAGCACGCTCATCCGCAAGCTACCGTCCGGCACCTCGGACAGCGCCGCGAGGACGCTGTACTCGAAGTGGCTGAGGCCGGCGTCCCGCTGCAGCTGGGCGTCGAGCGCGGCGGGCAGCTTGATCAGCAGGCTCATCAGCGACAGCCAGGCGGCACGGTCTTCCGCGTCCAGCCAGCGCGGCTCGGCGCCCGCGGGCACTTCCTCGCCCGTCTCGGGGCCCGGGGTTTCCACACTGCCCAGGATAACTTAACGCTTGAAGCGGGACCAAGCCGGAGATGACTTGCACCTTGAAGTCATTGGCCGTATTGTTCAGTTCACGCTTTAAGTCATCCCAAACCTAAGTAACGCACTGAGTCACGCACTGAGTCACCGTTGAGGGGTATCCGTGAATGTCTTCCTGTGGATCGTCGCCGGCGTGCTGGCGGCCATGTTCCTGATGGCCGGCGCGATGAAGCTCGCGCAGCCCAAGGAGAAGCTCGTCGGGATGATGAAGTGGGCGGTGCCCGTGCCCGAGCTCCAGATCAAGGCGCTCGGCCTGGTCGAGGTGCTCGGCGCGATCGGCCTGATCCTCCCCCGGGCGCTGCGCATCGCCCCGGTGCTTACCCCGGTCGCCGCGGTCGGCTGCGCGATCGTGATGGCCGGCGCGGTGCTCTTGCATACGGTGCGCAGGGAGTACAAGGAGGCCGTCTTCCCGCCCCTCGTCCTGCTGGTCCTCGCGGTGATCGTGGCCGCAGGCCGGTTCTAGGAGAAAACCGGCAAAACCGCCGGCCCGGATCTGTGGCGCGGACGCGGGTTCGCCCCCATCCGAACACTCCCCGCAGAGCCGCGCCTGAACCATTGTCGGCTTATATCCGTGTTTCAGGGTGATAGCCAGACATTGCCAATGCTGGATGGGACGGGGACGCCGGTGGCCGGGCAGCACCTGAAAGCCGATCTGAGCGGGATCGAACGGCTGGCTGGCTCGCTCGGACAGCTCGCCAACGAGTTCGCGGCGCTGACCACGGTTGCCGACGAGGCCGGGGCGGCCGGGAACGCCGAGCTCGCCGGGGCGCTCAGCGACTTCGCCACCGGGTGGAGCGACAAGCGGAACCAGCTCGCCGGCCAGCTCAAGGACTTGGCGAAGGACGCCGAAGCGGCGGTACGCGCGTACGCGGCGACTGACCTGGCGCTGGCTCAAGGCCTCGGGACGAGGTGAGAACGTGGGACGCCCCCGGGAGTGGTGGCCGCTGAGCGATGCCGACCCGGTCCCCGGCGATCCCGAAGCCCTGGCGGGCCTCGGCAGGCAGATGGCCAACGCGGCGGCGGAGATCGAGCGGATGGCCGCCGCGCTCCCGGCAATGAGCGCCAGCGAGCTGTGGGACAGTACGGCCGGGCAGCAGTTCCGAAGTAACGCGGCCACGACCGCAACGGGAATCGGCAAGGCACACGGACGGTTCCGCGCGGTCGCGACCGCCCTTGGACCGGCTACCTTCGGCGGCGCCGGCTACGCCGCCGCGCTCCAGGAATGCCAGGACCAGGCGGACGCGGCGGTCACGGCCGTTAACGGCACGCTGACCGGCGCAGGGTCGGAAGCTGGCCGACTGCGCGCCTGGACCGCGCTGCTTGACGCCACCGGCGGGCTAGACCCGGCCCGTCCCCTCCCGCCGCCCGCGGCGGGCACCGCCGCTACCCCGTTCCCTGCGTTCCCGGCGCTGCCGACGGCCCGCGTCCCGGCGGGACCGTTCCCTCAGGCCAGCCCCGGCGTGATCCCGCCGCCCCTGCCGAGCTTCCCAGACGACCCGGCCACGGTAACCGCGCTCAAGCGGACCTACAACACGGCGATCGACACGCTCGCGAGCTCGGCGCGCTCTGTCGCCCGGGCCAGCGCGGACCAGGCAACCGCCGCGCACACGGCGGCGCGGCTCATCCGTACCGCGATCGGCAGCGACGGGCTGAACAACCAGACGGGCTTCCTGCACTGGCTCGACCATGAGGCCGACAACGTGACCGGCTACGTCTGCGCCCACTGGGTCGGGTTCACCAGGGATCTCGCCGACATCGCCGGCGAGATCGCCACCGAATGCGGGATCATCGCCATGGTGCTGGCCTTCATCCCCGGCATGCAGGAGTTCGCGGCCGCCTTCGAAACCATCGCCCTCCTCGCCCAGTTCGTCTCCTTCGCCTGCCACCTGACCCTCCTCGCGACGGGCAACGGCGGCCTGCTCGACGTCGTGGTCGACGGCATCGGCCTGGTCACCTTCGGCATCGGCAAGGGCCTGATCGGGGCGGCGGCGAAGACGGGGGAGGAGGTGGGGCCCATCAGCGCCGCGTACCGAGCAGCCGTCGGCGATGGGTCGTCGATCGATGGCCTGATCAAGGCGGGTCCCAGGGCCCTCAACGCGCTGAAGGATGCCGACACATGGACCACCTGGACAGCGTTCGCGAAGGAAATGAAGGAGACTCTCTCGGTCGGGCCAGTCTTCGCCAAGGCGTTTACGGCCTTCAGCGACGGGCGGGTCGGCGCAAATCTGTTGAACGCTCCGCTCAAGAACGTACTCAACGCGGGGCGGATGGCTTTTTCGTTCAACAGCCCCGAGGTCGGCTTCGCCCTAAGCAAGGCAGCCGAGGCTTCGGCGGAGATGCCACTGGCGCAGGGCGTCAGCGTAGCTGTGACCGACCGACTCGAGACCTATTACAAGCTCTTCCGCATCACGCAGACGGCCGGCGTGGGCACCGACGGCGTGAGCAAGCTCGACTCCGCGCTCAACGCCGGCCATCTGGCGCTGCCAGGGTACGACAACATGAAGTACTGGCCCAGCCCGGCGGGAGGCTGACCGTGCGGGTAACCACTCAGGAAGTGAGCGGGTATCGGCTTGTCGTTCCGGCCGGCTGGTACGGGATCGGCCTGGACCCAGCAGAGCGGGAGCAGTCGGTCGCCGCACTGGTCGGCAGGCAGTTCATGGGAGCCGGCAACGTACCTCACCTGAAGGCACAGGCCAAGCGAGAGCTTCTAGCCCGCGTGACGGCGACATACGCAGCGGGCGGTGTCGAGCTGTATCTGTCGCTCCAACGGATCTCCGGTATCCCCGTACCCGCGTCGCTGGCGATCTTCCTGCTGCCGCCAGATAACGACCGAACGGTTCCCCCCGACCGACTCGCTCAGATCCTCGCGGGCGACGATCGCCAGGTGACACTGGTGGACTTGCCGGCGGGCCGATCGGTCCGGGTACTCCGTTCCGGAGCAACGGCCGAGACACAGGAGGCAGCGATCCACGAGGTCTTCATACCCGTGCCGGATAGCGGCTGGTGGCTGCTGCTCGCGTTCGCCACGCCTATTGGGCCGCTTGCCCGTTCGCTGAGTGCGCTCTTCGACGCGATCTCAACAACCCTGAGGTGGGACCGGTGACCGAACAACTCCCTTGGAAGCCGGACGTCTCCGTTCCAGCCAACCTGACGGTCTCCCTGGGCGACCCCCTGAAACGCGACGACGATCCGCTCCCCTGGTGCACTGAGAAGGCCGCGGAACTACTCGGCACCGCCGGCAGTAGCCGCCAGCGGAGGAGGTTCGCGGAGGCTCTCGCGAAGTACGTGACGCTCTTCAGGAAGGACATGCCGCTCATCTCGTGTGCGCTGTTCTTCTACCCGGACTTCACTCACCTTCCGCCGTGGGGCTTCGCGAAAGTCGAGGCATTCGGCGAGGACCCCGCGCGCGGCCCGCTGACCATGGCAATCATGCGCGAGTTCTACGAGACGCCCGATGAGCTATCGTTCGGCGAGACCGAGCTAACCGAGACGGAGGTCTCGCTAGGACCCGCACTGCGCATCCACCGTTACCGCAAGACCAAGCCAGATAAGCGCCGAAGCCCAGTCGGCGAGGAGCTAGTCTGGCTCATCTGGCCCCCGGACACTACGGCAGTGATCGCCATCGAGGTCCGCTGGCTGGAGACCCAGTACAGCGAAGCCGGAATCGGCATCGCCGACGACATGGCCCGCAACTTCCGCACCAGGCCGCGCGGCTAGGTCCAGGCCGGCCGCGCGCTACTGGTCCGGCGGTGCCCCACCCTGGGCCGGGGGTTTCTCCCCGCCGGAGAGGTGCGCTGGCTTCAGGTGGGGACCTGGCCAGGTCGTGCGGCTAGTAGAGGCCGACGATGTCACCGTTTTCGTCGAGGTCGATGCTCATCGCGGCGGGCTTGCTCGCCAGGCCGGGCATCGTGCGCATGTCGCCGCAGATCGGGTAGACGAAGCCTGCCCCGACGCTCGCGCGGACCTCGCGGACCGGGAGGCGCCAGCCCGTCGGCGCGCCCTTGAGGCTGGCGTCATGGCTGAGGCTGTACTGGGTCTTGGCGACGCAGACCGGCAGGCCGCCGAACCCGTTGCGCTCGTAGCCGTCGAGCTGCCTGCTAGCCAGCGGGCTGTAGTCCACGCCGTCGGCGCCGTAGATCTTGGTCGCGAGTGCCTCGATCTTCTCGCGCAGCGACGCCTCCGCCGGGTAGAGGAAGTGGAAGCCGCTGGGCCTGGCGGCCACCTCGGCGACCGCCTCGGCGATCTCGTCGGCGCCCCGGCCGCCGTCGGTGAAGTGCGTGCCCACCGCCGACTTGACGCCCATGGACGCGGCGACCTCGCGAATCGCGTCCCGCTCGGAGGCGAAGTCGCCCGGCATCGCGTTGATCGCGACGACCGGCTCGACGCCGTGGGCACGGATGTTCTCCAGTTGCTTGCGCAGGTTCGCCGCGCCGATCGCGACGTCCTCGGGGTTCTCCTTGAGCATGTCCTCGGGGAGCGGCCGGCCCGCGACGACCTTGTACTTGCCGCAGTGGCTCTTGAGCGCCCGCACCGTCGCGACGACGACCGCGGCGTCGGGCGTGAGGCCGGAGGTGCGGCACTTGATGTTGAAGAAGCGCTCGGCGCCCATGTCCGCGCCGAAGCCCGCCTCGGTGACCAGGAAGTCGCCGGTGTGGATGCCGATGAGGTCCGCGACCACGCTGGAGTTGCCGTGCGCGATGTTGCCGAAGGGGCCGGCGTGCACGAAGACCGGGGTGTTCTCCAGGGTCTGCAGCAGGTTGGGCTTGAGCGCCTCGCGCATCATGACCGCCGCCGCCCCGGCCGCCTGGAGTTGCTCTGCGGTGACCGGCTCGCCCTGCCTGGTGTAGCCGACGACGATCCGGCCCAGCCGCTCACGCAGGTCCTTCAGGCTCTTAGCCAGCGCAAGCACCGCCATCACCTCGCTCGCCGCGGTGATGTCGAAACCCGTCTGCCTCGGGACGCCGTCTCCCGCCGCGCCCAGGCCGATCACGATGTTGCGCAAGCTCCGATCGTTGATGTCGATCACCCGCTTCCAGGTGATCTGGTTCAGGTCAAGGTCGAAGGGGTTGCCGCCGTAGAGGCTGTTGTCTACCATCGCGGCGATCTGGTTGTGCGCGGCGGTGACCGCGTGCATGTCGCCGGTCAGGTGCAGGTTGAGCAGCTCGAACGGGACCGCCTGAGAGTAGCCGCCGCCGGCCGCGCCGCCCTTGATGCCGAACGTGGGCCCCATGGACGCCTGGCGGATCGCGATCGTGGCCTTCTTGCCGATGTGCCGGAAGGCCATGCCCAGGCCGATCGTCGTCGTGGTCTTGCCCTCCCCCAGCGGGGTGGGCGTGATCGCGGTGACCACGACGTACTTGGCCTTCGGCCGGTCCTGAAGCTCCTCGACGGCCCGCAGGTCGATCTTCGCGACGTGCTCGCCGTGCTGCTCGGTGAGCCAGGGCGGGATGCCGACGTCTTCGGCGATCTCGGCGATCGGCTTCAGCGTGGCCTGTCGTGCGATTTCAAGCGCGGTTGGCATCGCCATGTCGGGTAACCTCCGGCCACTGTGACGGCTTTCCTCCCGCGATTGTCGCGCCGCGCCGGGCATCGTCCATCGGCGGCGAGGCCAAACCCCGTGGCGAAAATGTTATTAATCGGGCACAACGGGCGTGCGCGAAACTTCAGCGACGGGCTGTGACGGTTTGAGGCTAGGCGGACTGGCCTTGCGCCAGCTCGATGAGCTGGTGCAGGTCGCGCGCCGCCTCCACGGCGCAAACGCCGGAGACCGCCACCAGCACGATCGCGGCCGCGATGAGCAGCGGGGAGAGCCCGGGGGGCGGGGCAAGCAGGGCGGCGACGCGACGCGGAACCGGTCCCGGCCTGCCCTGCCCCCGGGCGATGAGGCCGAGAGCCGCCGTCTCGGCGCCGGCGGCGCGCTCCGGCGGGGCGGCCGAGGACGCGAGCGCGGCGCGGGCGATGGCGCGGGCGGTCAGCGCACGGTCGCCCGTCTCCGCCGCGGCGCGCTCGTCGGCCCAGCGCTCGACGGCGTAGCCGACCTCGGCGGCGACCGGGTGCAGGAGCGGGTTGGCGGCGGCGGCCAGGCGGGCGGCCATGGAGAACAGGTAGTGCGCGTTCCTGGCGTGCGTGCGCTCGTGGGCGAGCAGCACGCCCCGTTCGGCGGCGGACAGTGCGCGGAGCATGCCCTGGGTGATCACGATGCGGCAGGGCCAGCCGGGAACCGTGTAGGCGTCGGCGGCGGTGTCCTCCGTCACCACGACCTCGCCCGCGCCCGGCAGCCCGCTCGCGTGGCGGTGGGCCCGGGCGATCGCCCTGACCCGGCGCCAGGTGACCTTGCCCACCGCGGTGGCCGCCGCGGCCAGGAGTGCGCCGGCCACGATCGCCACCGGGATGGACACCCCGTCGCCGTGCGCCACCACCGACCGGGACAGGTGACCGGCGGCGTCGACCACGGGGATGCGGATCAGCGCGGACATCGCGAGCAGGCCGAGCACGCTGCTCGACGCGAGCGCCAGGGCGAGCGCGCTCGCGGCGAGGAGCCAGGACGCGGCCGCCGGCGGCAGCCGGTCGGCGAGTCCCCTGGCCGTGACCGCGGCGACCACCGGGATCACCAGCGGCAGGTAGATGACTACGTGCATGGCATTCGCCGTCCGTTACCGGTTACCCGACATCCGTCATCCGCCCTCGCCGAGCATCTTGCGCAGGAGTTCCTCGTCGCTTTCTGACATGGTGGAGACGAACCTGGCCAGCACCGCGCCGCGGTCGGCCTCCTCGTCCAGCACCCGGGCCATCCGGCGGGCGGCCAGGCCGGGCTCGTCCGCGACCGGCATGTAGAGGTAGGCACGGCCCGACTTGCGCCGGTCCAGGACGCCCTTGGCGTGCAGCCGGGAGAGGATCGTCACGACCGTGGTGTAGGCGAGGTCGCCGCCGACCCGCTCCCTGACCTCGCCAGGCGACAACGGGGACCCGCCGTGCTGCAGGACCTCGAGGACGGCCGCCTCGAGCTCGCCGGCTCCGCGCCTGCCCGCGACGGCACCATCGTCGCCGACTTGGTCAACTCCCTCGCGCATCGGCTGCGATCCGCCCCTTCCGTCGGCTACCATCTACGAGTCTGTAGAAATTGTAGCCGCTCCGGGGTTGTCTCGTCTCGCTGACCAGTCCGCGGCGGGCCGCCGCGGACGTCCGGATAATCTGGGCGTCCGGCGGTCCGGCGCACCGGCTTGGCGTGCCACGGGTAACCACCGGCCGTTCGGGATGAGCGGTTTTCCTGCATTTCCTCTGAATCTTGGAAAGGGAGGCGCGCCGATGTCGCACCACCTCACGTACCTCGAGGCGGTGGTCACCGGGATCATTCAGGGCGTGAGCGAGCTTTTCCCTGTCTCCAGCCTGGGGCACAACGTGCTGCTCCCGGCGCTGATGGGCGGAAGCTGGGCGACCGACCTGAACGTGTCGGCGCCCGGGTCCCCGTACCTCGCGTTCATCGTCGGGCTGCACGTCGCGACCGCGGTCGCGATGATCGCGTTCTTCTGGCGGGACTGGCTGCGGATTATCCGGGGATTCTTCTCGTCGCTGCGGACGCGGTCGGCGACGACCCCGGACGAGCGGCTCGCCTGGATGATCATCCTGGCGACGATCCCGGTGGGCCTCGTGGGGCTGGCGTTCCAGAAGACGTTTACGACCGTGTTCGCCAAGCCCGAGTTCGCGGCGCTCTTCCTGGCGGTCAACGGCGTCATCCTGATGGTCAGCGAGCGGATGCGGCGCAGGCGCGGCGACGAGCCGGTCGCCGGCGCGGCGACGGTGGTGCTGCCGGCCGGCGGCGGCGTGCCAAGCGGGCCCGTTCCCGGCGCTCCCGGAAGGCCTTCCTGGGGGCCTGGCGGGCCGAATGGGCCGAATGGACCTGGCGGGCCGAATGGACCTGGCCGGCCCGCCAGGCCCGGGCCCGAGGGGTACTCGCAGCAGCCCCGGCAGCAGCAGTGGCAGGGACCCGACCCGCGCGACCCCCGGTATGGCAACGGCGGAAACCGCCAGTACCCGGGGAACGGCCAGGGCTGGCCGGGGCAGCAACCGCAGGGGCAGCCGCCGTTCCGGCCGAACCCGCAGGGCGGCCAAGGCGGACCGGGCGGACCGGGCGGGCGGCCCGGTTACGGGCAGCAGCCTCCGGCGGATTACGGGCGTGGCCCCTGGGGCGGCCAGCCGCAGTACGGGGCCGACGAGCGCGGCGGATACGACCCCCGCGACCCCCGCGACCCCCGCGACCCGCGGGGCGGGCACAGTCAGCAGCCGCCGGCCGGCCGGCCCGGCCGTCCGGCCGGATACGGCCCCGGCGAGCGCCCCGCTCCCGTGGACGGCGGCGCGGCCGACCCGGCGGTCGCCGCGGACCGGCGGCTGTCCATGATGGGGTACGGGCGGGCGGTCCTGGTGGGGACCGCCCAGGTCCTCGCGCTGTTCCCCGGCATCAGCCGGGACGGCATCGTTACCGTGACCGGGATGCAGCGCGGGCTGAGCCGCCAGGACGCGGTCCGGTTCTCGTTCCTGCTGTCGGCACCCGTCATCCTCGCGGCGGGAGCGCTGAAGGCCAAGGACCTGGTCGGGCCGACGAGTCACGGCATGCACGGGCCGATCCTTGTCGGGTCCCTGCTGGCCGGACTCGGCGCCTACCTGTCCATCCGCTTTCTGACGAAATACTTCAGCGAGGACAAGTCGCTGACCCCGTTCGGGATCTACTGCCTGGTCGCCGGGATCTTGTCCTTCGCGTACCTGGTGCTGAAATAGGACGCTGGCCGACGGAAATTCTCCGTTCCGCGACGCTGCCGGCGCCCGCGCACCCGCGCGGGCGCCGGCCCGCCGGGGGCCCCGGCTACGCGGGCGAGCCCGGGACGACCAGGCCGGACTCGTAGGCGATCACGACGAGCTGTGCGCGGTCCCGGGCGGCCAGCTTGGTCATGATGCGGCTAACGTGGGTCTTCGTCGTCAGGCCCTGAGCGACGAGGGCCATCACCTCGCGCTCGGTGAGCCGGGCCAGGTCGGTGCCGTTCGCCGTCCTGGCGGCCGACGACAGTCCCGGAGCCGCCACGGCCTGGCTCGCGAGCGAGGAGATCAGGCGACGGGTCACGCTCGGGGACAGCAGCCGCCTGGTCGCCGCGAGGCCGTCGGTCCCCGGCATCCTGATGTCCATCAAGATGACGTCGGGCCGCCCGGCCTTGGCCAGTTCGGCCGGGCGAACTGGCGGCTGCCGGCCTGGGCGGCCCGTGCCCTGCTTTTACCCTCCACCGACGCCCTTGCCCCGGTCATGGGTGACACGGCGTCGCCCCCGACGCTCACCCGCCAGTGACGTCAACCCCGAGCAGCCTGTGCAAGGGCTCGATGGCATGCATCCGAGGCTAACCCGTTCCCCGCTACGCGCGACCGAGGTCACCGATCAGCCGGTCGGCCACCGCCTCCTCGTAGACGGCCCGGCCGTGCGCCCTCATCAGGCCGGCCAGCGACGGGTCCCACGG